>CAMDRI010000052.1 GCA_945906725.1 Candidatus Kuenenia stuttgartensis
CGAGTTTTTGAGGCTGGGATTGGGAACGCGCGGGCGTGGACTTCGTCTTTGACGCGTTGCAGGAACCGGCGGCCGACGATGTTGTCGTGGCGGCCGAAGGTCATGGCTCCGCCGATCAGGATCATGCGGGGATCGATGGTGTGCATGATTGAGACGGTCGCGACTCCGAGAATCCGAGCAGTGTCCATCACCAGTAGATCGGCCAGTTCGTCACCCGCTTCGGCTGCATCGGCGATGAGTTTGGCGGTGATGTCGTGACCGGCATCGAGGGTCGCTTTCAAGGACGAATCTGCTCCGACATCGATCGCCTCGCGGCAGCGTTTCACGAGTGCGGTCGCGGAGCAGTACGCTTCGAGCGTACCGTAGCGACCATCGACGTTGCGCCGGCCACCGTCCATTTGCACGATCATGTGGCCGCTCTCGCCGCCGTGCGAGTGTTGGCCTTCGATCACAACGTCGTGAATGATGATACCGCAGCCGACGCCGGTGCCGAGCGTCCACATCAGGGCGCTGGGGGCATCGTGCGCTGTGCCGACCCAGAACTCTCCGAACGCGGCGGCGTTTGCGTCGTTCTGGAAGACGGTCGGTTTTTGCAGCCTATTCTGAACGTGCTGACGAATCTGGAATCCGTGCCACGCCGGCAAGTTCCCGGGAGTCAGCAGCATCCCGGCCGCGATGTCCATTGTGCCGGGGGTCGCCAAACCGACTGAGTGCATGTCGTCCATCGTCATGCCGGATTGTTGAACCGCATCGAGCACGCAGCGTTCGAGATTTGCCATGCCGACTTCAGGCGGTTGCTTGGCTTCGGTCGGAACGACGCACTTCGACAACGAGCGACCATTGTCATCCACGACGCCCACTTTAATCGTCGTGCCGCCGACATCCACGCCGATGAAAAACGGCGGCTGAGCTTGAGTGTTGTTCGCCATCACGGACTCCCTTCAAGGTGGTCTTGAGCGGCGGGAGTGTAGCGGGGCGGCGGGCGGTTCAAGAACTTCGCGCAGCACAGAAACGTAACCGCCTCGTCCCACGAGGCGGAATTGCTGGAAAACGGAGATGATTGCTAGCCGAATCCAATTTCCTACGCCTCGCGGGAGCGAGAGTGCTAGGTTGGGCCAGTCGTGCATTTCGTCAACACGGACTCATTCGCGGTTGCCGCTGTGTGATCGACTGCATCGCTTCTTGGACCATGCGGTTGGAGTCCTCGCGTCCGATTCGGCTGTATTGGCCGGGATTTTTCCGAGACGTGGTTGGCTCACAAGAGGCCGTCTTCAGGTGACGTCGGCATCGGCAGTTGCGCTCGTTTTGTCGTGAGCGTCAAAATCCGCCTTCGGCTTTTTTGGCAATCACCTCGCAGAGTCGCACAATCAACTCGCCGTGCTGGAGGTGACGCACACGAACCGCGCGGGCCACGGTGGAGGCTCATCCGACTTCAATCGCTTACGGATTTCTGGTGTGACTGTACGGAATTTGGCAAGGGCGATTCTGAGTCGCGCCGGGTGTGCCGATTCTCCGGGGTCGGTGCGCGTGGCAGAACTCGGAAAGTTTCCGTTTGTCGGACCTTTTCGCTTCCTGACAAGGTTTCACCAAACCCCCGTTGCCCCGGTTGTTCGTGCGCGTGGGGGTGATTTTGAAGAGGTTGGCTCAAGCCCTTGGGGTGCCGCTGGGAACACGTGCTAGAGTTGGCTGTCTCACCAAACCACGTCTGCCGACCCACGGGAAAACACGATGGGATTCCTCAAAAAATTCATCAAGAATACATTTCGAGATGGCCAGCAAAATCGCGGCCAAAGCAGTTTCGAGAACCTCTCGGAAGAGCAGCTCGAACAGCACTTGAAGGTTGCAGCCTATGACGGCTTTGCGTTGACTGATGCGGTCCGGCCGTCATTCGATCTGCGAGTCATTCCGCGAGCCGGATTCCGTCACGATAAATACACCGACGAGCGCACGGGAGTGGCTATCCCCGTGTTGATGGCGTCGGCATCTCGTGAGGACTTGTTCGACCTGTTTGTCGATTTGCTCGATCCCATCGGCGGCGAAGTCGATGTGGTGCTGGAAACCAGCCACGAGAAACACAACGGGCGCCACGAAGACCTGTACCGCGAACATATCGACCTGCCGATCCTCAAGAGTATGTTTTACGACTTCGAGGAAATGCTGCTGAACGACGGCTGCACCGGAATCGCCGTATTGAACCCGCGCATTCCGGTCGAAGTGCAATTCGACGAGCACAAGTTGTTAATTGTTTACGGCCAGGATTTGAGCGAATTCGAGTCGGTGCTGATTCAGCACGGTTTGGAGTCGGACGACGAAATCAAGTTCATCACGGAAGCCGAACACGTTCACTCCTCCAGTGACGAGTTTTCGAAGCAGTTCGGAGAACTGCGATATCGCTTGGGAATCGACGAGTACGGAGAGCAGGGATACCAGAATTGATTTTTGAATTCGTCGTCAATAAATGCACAGCCCGGCTTCTGGTAGAAGCCGGGCTCTTTTTTTGCGAATTCGCCGGCTCGGGTTAATCGTAAGTGAGCGGGGCGGTTGCTTGGTTGGCGGCGGAGGCCTGTGTCCGATAACTTTTGCCGCAACGGATTGATCCCATGAAGCACGTTACCTTCCCAGATTTTGCGGCCCGCGAGCGACCACTTCGCATCGGCGCGGTCAGCTATTTGAATTCCAAGCCGCTGATTGAAGACCTCGCAGAATTGGCTCGCGACGCCACGATGATTCTCGATGTCCCCAGCCGATTGGCGGACGACTTGTCCGCAGGCGAACTCGATGTTGCATTGATTCCTTCGGTTGAGGTGCTGCGCGACGCCGAGTACGAAATAGCCTCGGACGCTTGCGTCGCTACTCGCGGTCCGGTGCTAAGCGTCAAGCTGTTTAGCCGGGTTCCGGTCGCGCAGATTCAGACGTTGGCTCTCGACGAGGGTTCTCGGACGAGTGCGACACTGGCCCGCATTTTGTTGGCCGAACGCTTCGGCGTGCGGCCGGTGACGGAACTTCTGCCGTTGGGTTTCGCGACCGAAGACACCTCCGCCGACGCGGTGCTGCTTATCGGTGACCGAGCCATGAAGCCCTCTTGCGAGCGATTCGTTTCGACTTGGGATCTCGGCGAAGAATGGACGCAGTGGACGGGCCTGCCGTTCGTCTTTGCGATGTGGGCGGCACGGCGAGACTGCAATCTGGGAGACGTCGAGGAGGCGTTGTGTCAGTCACGCGATCGCGGAGTCGATCGGATAGCTGACATCGCGAGGCGCGAGGCTCCGAAGCTCGGCATCACTGAGAAAATGGCTCACGACTATCTCGCTCACAACTTGCACTTCACACTCGGGTCGGCCGAGCGTGCGGGGTTGCGTTTGTATCAAGATCTGGCTGTCAAATTGGGGTTCGCTCCCGAAGGGGTTGAACTTGTCTTCCGTCACAATCGGTCAAAGGTCAGGTCTTCAAATTTGATTTTTGGCCTGACGAATTCCACTCGGTGAGAATTGGAATGGCGATTTGGAATGAAGTTTGAGAGTTGATCGTGCCACCAAAAATGAAACTTGAAGACATGACCCCGGTTCGCGTGAATTGCGGAACTCTTTCGTTCGTCGGAATCGAACGGCCGCGATTGCCCGTGGATTGTGGACTTGTCGAACAATTGAACGAGCAGTTTGGGGGACGTTCACCGTTTGGGAACTCGGCAACTCGGCCAATTCTGGAACGCGCGGTCGCAGGCGAGCGGTTGTCGAGCGAAGACGCTTTGCGGTTGCTCGAATCGGCGGACCTGACGTCGTTGGGGATTGCGGCAAACGCGGTCACGATGCGATTGCATCCGGAGCCGTTTCGGACCTTCAACATCGACCGCAACGTGAATTACACAAACGTCTGCTCGGCCGTGTGCGACTTCTGCGCATTCTTCCGTCGGCCAAAAAGTCCCGAAGGGTATGTTCTTCCGAAGGAAGAGGTTTTCCAGAAGATCGCCGAGACCGTCGCGCTCGGCGGCGACCAAATCCTGATGCAGGGAGGCATGAACCCGGAACTGCGCATTGAGTGGTATGAGGATTTTCTGCAATCGCTGAAGGAACGCTTTCCGCAGGTCAACTTGCATGCCTTCTCGCCGCCGGAAATCTACGCGCTGGCGAAACTCGAAAAGCTGCCGATCAAGACGGTGTTGCAACGGCTGAAAGACGCGGGTCTCGGAAGTTTGCCCGGCGGCGGCGGCGAGATTTTGGTGGACCGAGTCCGAAAAGAAATCACACGCGGCAAGGTGCTCAGCGATGATTGGATTGACGTCTGCCGGCAATGGCACGAACTCGGAGGCCGGTCGTCCGCGACGATGATGTTCGGTCACGTCGAAACGCTGGCCGAGCGGATCGAGCACCTCGACCGCATCCGGCAATTGCAGGATGAGACCGGTGGCGTCTCGGCCTTCATTTGTTGGACGTTCCAGCCGGAAAACACCGACATGGCTCACATTCAGCCGGCAGGGGCGTTCGAGTATCTTAAGACGCAGGCGGTGGCTCGGCTGTACCTCGACAACGTACGGAACATTCAGTCGAGCTGGGTGACCCAAGGCGAGAAGGTCGGGCAGATGGCGTTGTTGTTCGGAGCCAACGACATGGGCAGCCTGATGATCGAGGAGAACGTGGTCGCCTCGGCCGGAACGGTGCATCATCTCAGTTTGGCGACGATCAAGCGGTGTATTCGGGAAGTTGGCTTCATACCGCGCCAGCGGAACGTCTTTTACGAATACATCGACGACGCCGATCAAGCCGAGGTTTCGAATGAGTCAGGCCGAGTGCCGTTGCCGGTGCTGAGCCTGTGATTTCCCCTCAAGCCGTCAATGGCCGCTCAGTCAGGCAGTTCGGCGACGTGCTAATTTCGTAGTCCCGCCCGAATGTGTTAAGATAAGGCTCATTCAGCACCGCTTCAGCCCCCGAGCGCGGGACACCGCCCGATGATTTCCGTTCAACAACTCACTAAGGGATTCGATGATCTGCGCCGCGGTTGGGTCGCGGCATTGGATCAGGTGAGCTTTGACGTGCAACCCGGCGAGATCTTTGGATTGCTCGGCCCCAACGGAGCCGGCAAGACGACGTGTCTACGGATCCTCAGCACGGTGCTGCGGCCTTCCAGCGGCACCGCGACGGTCTCTGGCTTCGATGTGGTCAAACATCCGACTGAGGTTCGGCAGCGAATCGGCTTCATGTCGAACAACACTGGCATCTACGATCGCATGACCGCGTTTGAGATGGTCGAGTACTACGGCCGGTTGTACGGCCTGCCCGACGACCTGTTGAAGCTACGTCTCGAGCGGTTGTTCGACACTCTGCAAATGAACGACTTCCGCGACACGCTGGGGGCGAAGATGTCCACCGGCATGAAGCAGAAAGTCTCGATCGCGCGGGCCATCGTCCACGACCCGCCGGTCATCATTTTTGACGAGCCGACGTGCGGCCTCGATGTCCTTGTCGCGCGCAAAGTTTTGGCGACCGTGCAATTACTGAAGGATCAAGGGAAGTGCATCATCTTCTCGACCCACATCATGCGCGAGGTCGAAAAGCTCTGTGACCGCATCGCCATCATCCACAAGGGCGCGATCCTGGCGATGGGCACGCTAACGGAGCTTCAGGAACAGCATCAGCAGCCCGACACGGAAGAATTGTTTTTTGATTTGATTGCACGCTACGACCAACAGAATCAAGCGACGCAATCGGAATTCCGATTGGCGACGAGTTGAGCGACGGTTCGTGACATTCAGATTTCGAGCATCGAGTTTCTCAGACACCGACCAAGCGACATGAACTGGCTGAACGTCAAACTTATCTTTTTGCGTGAAGTACGAGATCAGCTCCGGGACCGCCGGACGCTGTTCATGATCGCGGTCTTGCCGTTGTTGCTTTACCCCGCGATGGGGATCGGCATGTTGCAGATGACGCTGCTGTTTAGCGAGCAGCCGCGTACCGTGGTCATCCTCGGCGAAAAGCATCTGCCGCCGCCGCAATTGCTCGATGGGGATAAGTTCGTCTCGAATTGGTTCAACAATCCGGCCGACGCGGACAAACTCAAGGTCATCACTGACACGTCAGTCGAGCTGGTCGGCGGTGGTTTGCATGCTGCTCAAAATCTGCTGCTCCTCGAACAAGCCCGCGCGCTGCGCGAACACATCGAACAGCACACGGCGGTGGGCAACGAACTCAAGCAAGCGGAGACGAAGCGGCGCCAGCGGCTGACAAGCTCTGCAGACTCGTCCGACGAATCGCTGGCCATGATTCAGCAGCGAATCGGGCAACTCCAGGCCAGACAAGTGGACATTGATCACGAATTGATGGACCTGTTCGCCTCCAGCCAGATTCAAGTGCTGATCGTCGTCCCCGATGGGTTAAAGGAAAACATTGAGCGAGTGAACCGCTTGATCGTCGAGCGCGATCACTCGCACGCCGCCGGTTTTTCGTATCCGCGCCCCACGATCGTCAAGAACCGCGCCGACGACAAATCGGTCGTCGCGTATGCTCGCGTTCGCGAAGTACTCGATGCTTGGGAAGGAGAGATCCTGCGGCAACGACTGACAGCAGCCGCATTGCCGGAAGAGCTAACCAAGCCGGTCGGCTCCGCGCCCCTGGATTTGGCGGCCGAAGAACAAATCTCGGCTAACGTCTGGTCGAAGTTATTTCCAGCGCTCTTGGTCATTATGGCAGTGACCGGTGCGTTCTACCCGGCGGTCGATGTTGCTGCCGGCGAAAAAGAACGGGGCACGATGGAGACGCTACTCATCTGTCCCGCCACACGCACTGAAATTGTGCTCGGAAAGTTTTTCACGGTGATGTGTTTCAGCATGAGCACCGCGCTGCTGAACCTGATGAGCATCGGCGCGACGGGGCATTACATGCTGTCGGTCGCTGGTGGCATGGGCCGCGGCGCATTGGCCGAGGCCGGCGTCATCACCTTGCCGACCGCACCTGCGCTGACCTGGTTGTTGATTCTGTTGATTCCGTTGTCGGCGTTTTTTAGCGCGATGTGTCTGGCGCTGGCAACGTTTGCCCGCAGTTCGAAAGAGGGGCAGTATTATCTGACGCCGCTGCTGATGGTTTCCATTGGACTGACGGTCTTCTGCCTTTCGCCTGCCGTGGAAATCTATCCTGTCCACCAAGCGTCCTGGTTCTACAGCGTGATGCCGGTGGTCAACATCGCTCTGCTTTTGAAGGCGCTGCTGCTGAATCCTGGCAACACGGGAGCATTGATTTTTGCCGTACCGGTGTTGGCGACCAGCATCGGTTACAGTTTGTTGGCGCTGTGGTGGGCGATCGAGCAGTTTTCCAGCGAATCGGTTTTGTTTCGCGATGGCGAACGCTTTGAGGTCGGCTTGTGGCTGAAACATCTGCTTCGCGAAAAAGAGCCGACGCCAACCTTCACTGAGGCGGGTTTCTGCTTCGTGATCATCCTGCTGGCGCAGTTCGCCTCGATGCGGGCGTTCGGCCAGTCAATCGCATCCACGACGCCTGACGAAATGGGTGTGCAGATGATGAAGCTGATGGTCATTCAGCAACTCGCCATCATCGCCTGCCCCGCACTGTTCATGGCCTTGATTCTGACGGCCAGCGTGCGTCAATCGTTGCGACTGTGGTTGCCAAAATGGAAGTTCGTAGCCGTCGCCTCTCTGTTGCCGTTCGCGCTGCATCCGTTGTCGCTGGAGTTGATGGCGTCGATGCAATGGTTCTTTCCGCAGTTGCCCGAAGGAGCCACTCGGTTGCTGAAAGCCATGGGTGATCGCGAACAATCGTTGCCACTGATTCTGATCGCACTCGCGGCTGCTCCCGCGATTTGCGAGGAATTGGCGTTTCGAGGATTCGTCCTGACGGGCTTCAATCGCAACGGCCGCACTCGGGTGGCGATTTGCCTGTCCGCTCTGGCGTTTGGCGTGATGCACATGGTTCCCCAACAAGTTTTCAACGCGACGCTGCTGGGGATCGTGCTGGGGCTGATTGCACTCCGCAGCAACAGTTTGCTGCCGGGGGTCATCTTCCACTTTCTGTTCAATTCGATTTCCGTGGTCCGCGAACGAGTGGGTTTTCAAATTGCCGACGGACATGCGGAACAGCTTCGCCAATCGTTTTGGCATTGGTTCGTGCTGCTCGAAGACGGTGGCCTGCGATACACCTGGCTGACGCTCGTCATTTCCGGATTCGCCGCTTCAGCGTGCTTGTGGTGGGTCTGGCAATCAGGACGAGCAAAACCGACTTCGAAACCCGTCAACAATCTGTTCGCAAGTGGACTGGCTCCGGCGAAGCAGCATTCGACATTTGCGCCGTAAGCCGACTCTCGGAATCGAGTGTTCGACAATTGATTTCCAACTCGGACAATCGCAGGACGAAACCATGATTGCGACTGAAAAAAACGGCTGCTACATTCCGCCGCGCCTTGCAGGCGTGGAACGGAGTCTCACTTCTCGACCAGTTGGATGGTGACACATGCGCGAGGCTCTCGAACAAAGAATTCGCGACAAAAAAGCGGTCGTCGGAGTGATCGGCTTGGGATACGTCGGCCTGCCGTTGCTGAATGCATTCATCAATGCCGGCTTCAAGACGATGGGCTTTGACATCGACCAGCGCAAAGTCGATGCGCTCGCCAAAGGCCAGAGCTACATCAAGCACATCCCGTCCGAGATGATCGCGAACTGGCTCATGTTGAAGCAGTTCGAGCCGACCTCAGACATGAGCCGTCTCAGCGAAGCGGACTGCATCCTGATCTGCGTTCCGACGCCGCTCAACGAGAGCCGCGATCCCGATATGAGCTACATCGAGGGCACGACCGAATCCATCCGCGCCGCGCTGCGGCCTGGACAACTCGTGGTGCTCGAAAGCACGACGTACCCGACGACCACGCGCGATGTCGTGCTGCCGATCCTCAGCAAGACCGGCCTGAAGTCCGGCAACGATTTCTTTCTGGCCTTCAGTCCCGAACGCGAAGACCCGGGCAACCCGGACTTCCAAGCTCAGCGCATTCCGAAAGTCGTTGGTGGCCTCGACCCAATCAGCGGGAAACTGGCCGAACAGCTTTACAGCCACGCGATCGTGAAGGTCATCCCGGTCAGCAACGCCGAGATCGCCGAGGCCTGCAAAATCCTGGAGAACACCTATCGCTGCGTGAATATCGCGCTGGTCAACGAACTCAAAGTACTCTTCGACAAAATGGGCATCGACGTTTGGGAAGTCATCGACGCCGCGAAAACGAAACCGTTCGGCTTCCAAGCGTTTTATCCAGGGCCGGGACTCGGTGGGCATTGCATCCCGATCGACCCGTTCTATCTGAGCTGGCTGGCTCGCAAGTACGGCATGACTACGCGATTTATCGAACTCGCCGGTGAGATCAATCAGCGGATGCCGGAATACGTCATCACGCGGCTGATGGAATTCCTCAACGAAGTCGGCAAGGCTCTGAAGGGGAGCAAGATCGCGCTGCTCGGCATGGCGTACAAGAAGGACGTCGATGATCCGCGCGAAAGTCCGTCGTTCGTGTTGATGGAGGAACTCCTGCGTCGCGGAGCCGTCGTGACCTACAACGATCCGCACGTCCCGTCGTTGCCAAAAATGAGGCATCACAACGTCCCCGACATGGACAGCACACCGCTGACGCCGGAATACCTCGCCGCTCAAGACTGCGTGCTGATCGCGACGGATCACTCGGCCTACGACTGCGAGTTCATCGTCCAGAATTCAAAGCTGGTGCTCGACACCCGCAACGCGACGAAGAACGTGAAGGTCGGCCGCGAAAAGATTCGCAAGGCGTGAGTGCTTTGCCCCGTGAGGAACACGTCAACCCGTTGGTCGCCAATAAACGCGGAATTCAAGGGCGGTGATTCAATACGGTTTGCCAAGCGAGCAGCGCATCGCGAGTGGCTCGCACATCATGCACACGCAGGAGGTCCGTGCCTTGAGCGGCCAATGCGAGGCTGACACCCAGCGTGCCGGCGTCGCGTTCTTCGAGCTCTCGGCCGAGTACCTTTTTCAAGAACCGCTTCCGCGAATGGCCGATGAGCACTGGGCGGCCGAGCGAGTGAAACGTTGCGATGTGCGACAGCAGTTCCAGATTGTGCTCTGCCGTTTTGCCGAAGCCGATCCCTGGGTCGAGGACGATACGCTCGCGTGTGATGCCGGCAGCTTCGAGATCATCCAGACGTCGTGAGAAGTATCGGCACACGTCGGCAACGACGTCGTCGTAGCGCGGCTCAATCTGCATGGTCTGTGGCATGCCTTGAATGTGCATCACGATCACGCCACAAGAGGACTCCTGACAAATGCGTGGCATGTCTGCGTCGAAGGTCAGGCCTGAAATGTCGTTGACGATTGCAGCCCCAACCTCCAGGCATTGGCGAGCGACTTCGGCCTTGGAGGTGTCGATACTGATCGGTGTTTTTGTTTGTCGAGCCAATTCACGAACCACTGGGACAACTCGCCGCAACTCCTCGTCCAACGGGACCGCTGTTGCACCAGGACGAGTCGATTCGCCGCCGATGTCAAGAATGTTGGCACCTTCATCGGCTAATCTCAGCGCGTGCTCAACAGCGGCCGACACCGAATCAAACTGGCCACCATCCGAAAAGCTGTCGGGCGTGACATTTAAGATCCCCATTAATTTCGTCTGGCCAGTCATCTTCCATCGCTGAGAACCAACGAGCCAATCTCGGGCCGAGGGCTGTTCACTGGGAGCGGATGACCTCACAAAAGTGCAATCAGGATGAAGAGGCAAAATAGGGGGCCTTTGATTTTCTGGGTGGTTTGACATTGGAGGCGTCACGGCTATCCTACCTCGCACAGTCTTCGCAATCGGAAGAGTTAGTCCGATAAATCAACAATGCGTAACACCTAGCGTCCAGGGAGTGTCGGACGCGAATCGTCTTGGACGTCAGAGCCATGAGGGCTCCGCTCGTTCACCTCGATGGAAGGCCAAGAGGCCGAGCCATCATAGTGCAAGGAAAGGGAGACATCATGAGTCGTTCTATGAAGTTGGTTGCGTTGAGCGTGACCCTGGCCGTCCTGGCCGCATTCAGCGGTGCCGCTGAAGCCAAGGACTGCTGCAAACCCGCGAAGGTTAAGTGCTGTAAGGCTCCGAAGCCGGCCTGCTGCGCCAAAGCCGCTCCGGCTCCGTGCCAGATCCAGACGGTGAGCTGCTGCAAGCCAGCCGCGACCTGCTGTGCCGCCAAGACCTCTTGCTGCTCAGCTCCGAAGGCCTGCTGTGGCAGCGCCGCTCCGGCCGCCGCCGCTCCGGCAGTGAAGGAAGTTCCTCCGCCGCCGAAGGAAGAAGCCGCTCCGGCTCCGAAGGCGTAATTGCCTCTTGGACAACTTAATGTGCTAATCAAGAAATCGAGTTGACTCCTCACGGGTCAACTCGATTTTTTTGCACCTTGGAATTGGTGAGAGCATGATGCTGACGTGCTCGCTGTCTGGCTTGACGCTCTTCTGAGCCAGTCGCACAATCACATCACGTTGTTGGCGAATCTCGCCCACATTATCCGCTTCGTCCCGCTAGGCGAGACCAGAATGTCGCAAAGTCATCCGTCTAATCCAGTGCTTGGATTCGATCGTCGCAAGTTTCTAGCGAGTTTGGTCGGCACATCGCTGATTGCGATCGGGTGTGGTGCAGAGACCTATAAAAATCGTCTCGCAGAGACTCAGAAGTTTTTTGAGTACCTCGAAAAAGTGAACGTGGCGCTCGGGTCGAAGGTGGTCCCTTTTGAAGGTGTGGAAATTCGAGTTCCCAAGCCCTTCGAGCAAATCCTTCCGCCCCCTCCACCCAAAGATGGAGAACCTGAGGCTGCACCTCTTAACCCGAATGAAGACCCCGCTCGATTGGGCTACCATCCCAACGTACGTCTTGAAGGTGTGCTCGCCAGTTGGCAAGCGAAGGTCGACTTGGAACCCTCGGGCGAAGGGATGGCCTACCTGCACTTGTTGAGCAACTTACCGCGATGGGTCGAGAAGCAAACCAACAACGACATCGAGCCACTTCAATATCGCAGCGATCTGACAAACGTGCTGGCCAACGTCTACAACGTGCAGACGGAAACGACGGACTCCGCATGGCCTTGGGAAACTCTTCGCGATCGGGACTTCTCGCCGTATGTCGGCAAGAAGAAAGTCGAATCGATTTCGATCCCGCCCGAGGAAAACCCCATCAACGCCATCTTCTATTGGATGGAAGTCAAAGACGTGCATGTCGGATTGGTGCTGATTTTTCCGCGCGCGATGGACGCTCGTTTGAAGTTGGAAGATCGCCTGAAGCACACGTTGGAAACACTCAGGGTACCGTCACAGCCCTCACAACTGAAAGCTAACAAACCGACGTTGGGCGGATTCTGAAGGCAACGTCATCTCTCGATGCGGCACATCGGAAGTCTGCGTCGTAGTTGCTCGGCCGCAGGTGATGAGACGGCCGTCTTGGCGAGATAGAGTTCGTGCAACTGGCGTAAGTGTGCCAAACAGGCAGTGCCGCTGTCGGTGACTCGGCTTCCGATCAGCGAGAGGTGTCGCAGTTCCCGCAGAGAAGCCACCGTCCTCAAGCCCTCATCGCCAATACGAGTGAAACTCAAGTCGAGCATCCGCAGTTGAGTTTGCGCAATTGCGAACTTCTGGAGTCCGCGATCCGAAACCTCTGATCCCGAAACGTCCAAACCAACAGGCTTCACCGAAGCCAGCAATGATCTCAGGCCGTCGTCGCTGAATGGCAAACCACGCAATTCGAGCGCCAATTCGCTCATCGGTTGCAACGCCAACAGGATGTCCGATTCGATGATCCCTTTTTGATCCAAATGTTCCGCCTTCAAGCGGACCAAGAGGCCTTCAGTTTCCGACTCACGAACTGCGAATCTCTTCACGACGGCGCCGCGCTGCACCAATTTTCGAATAGCAGCGTCAGTTCCAAGTTTGTCTCGATGACGCGCTGAATCGTCGGCGGTGATCGGCGACAGCAGAGCCACACTCAAAAGTACTGCAACAAGTATTGGTGAGTGCCGCATCGGAACACCTTCTGAAAGTCCGCCTCATTCCAAGCGAAACTTGTGGCGAGCATAATGAATCGCGTCGATGAGCGAGTCGACTTCGGCCTCGGTATTGTAGAACGCAAAGCTGGCACGAGCAGTTGCCGGGACGTCGAGCCAGTCGTGCAATGGCATCGTGCAATGATGGCCGGCTCGCACTGCGACTCCTTTTTGATCCAGCAGATCGGCCAGATCGTGCGGATGCACTTTCTCGACAGTGAAGCTGACGATCGCACCACGATGCTCGGCGGCTGGTCCGTAAACAGTCACTCCCGGTAGTTGCGGCAACAACCGTAACGCTTTTTCGAGCAGCTTCGATTCCTGTGCATGGATTGCCTCGAAGCCAATCGACTGCACGTAACCAATCGCTGCTCCCAATCCAATCGCCTCGGTGATCGGGATGGTGCCGGCCTCGAACTTCGACGGCAATTCACCCCAGGTTGAGGATTCGAGATGCACCTCGTTGATCATGTTGCCGCCACACAGGAACGGGTCCATTGCTTCCAGCACTTCGCGACGGCCATACAGCACACCGATGCCGGTTGGACCGAATAACTTGTGTCCGGAGAATGCCAAGAAATCAATGGCTGGGTCTCGCACGTCGGTCGGCATGTGGGGAACGCTCTGTGCCCCATCGACCAAGATCACAGCTCCGACACTCTTCGCCCGCGACGCGAGTTCTCGGATCGGATTGATCGTTCCGAGCACATTCGACATGGCCGTCACCGCGACCAGTTTTGTTCTTGAGGTAATGACCCGATCGAAGTGTGATGCATCCAGGCGACCGTCGGTGGTTAGTGGAATGAACCGCAACTTGGCTCCGGTGGTCTTTGCCGTTTGCTGCCACGGGACCAAATTCGCGTGATGCTCCATCTCGTTGAGCAGTATCTCGTCCCCCGGCTTCAGAAACTTTCGCCCCCAGGCGTGTGCGACCAGATTGATCGACATGGTGGTACCGGAGGTAAAAATGATCTCGGCGGAATCGGCCGCGTTCAAAAAGCCCCGGATTTTCTCGCGGGCCGCTTCCAATTCGACGGTCACTCGATCGCCAAGTTGATGGATGCCACGATGCACGTTCGCCGTGCAGGTCTCGTAGATCTCTCGCAGTTTGTCGATGACCGCGTGCGGCTTTTGAGCGGTCGCACCGTTGTCGAGATACGCCAGTGTCGCCCCGTTCGGCAGAGGCCTCGCAAGGATCGGAAAGTCCGCTCGCACCACCTGAACGTCGAATGGGCGACGTGGCAAGGTCTCCGGCGATGTGTTCATTTGCAGACTCCTAGCCGGACGTCGCGACCACAGGATCACTGCCATCCGTCGGTTGCGGCCGAGCCTTTGCGGGAGCCTGATCCAATTCGTACATCAGCGTCTTGAGCACTTTGAATCCCAGTAATCCGCAACGCTGTCGAGTCGCCGTCAGCGGCACCTTCAGTAGCCGCAACATTTCGGGGGCTTGGAAGCCACGCAGTTCGTCCAACGTCTTGCCCTCGACGTGCTGACAAAGGATCGACGCGGCCGCTTGGCTGATGGCACAACCTTTTCCGTTGAAAAACGCCTCGGCGACTCGTCCGGATTCATCCAGCTTCAGTTCCAACCGGATTTGGTCGCCACACAACGGGTTTTTCTCGCTGTGAGCACACGTCGGACTGGCGATATGCCCCTTGTGATAGGGACATTCGTAATGATCCAGGATGTAATCGTCGTAGAGATCTGCGTTCACGCCGATACCCAATTGGTCACGGCCGATTCGCCGCTGTCTGTTGGCTCAGTTGATGTTTCGTTTTCGACAATTTCATCTGTCAAAATAGCAACGCCCCCGGAAGGATCAAGCCTACAGAGCAGATTTGCTGTTCGAAGAATACCGAATCGAAGAATGCTGCGCCACAGCAGGGTCGCCAGACAGTGGCCGTAACACAGCTCCCGAACGCGATACGTAGGTTGACCAGTCACCGAGCATTTTTGGTCTCGAATTTTATTGAATCGGATGTTGCGCCAAGTCGGACTCAGTATTTGATCGCGGGATTGAGCTATGAATTTGTTGGCATGTTCGACCAAGTAATACAAGGCAGGGAGCACTGATCGACGTCCGTCGTGAGTTAGTTGACCGAGAATGACTCGGCGTTAGGATGCACACGCTGTTCGTCAGGCGGTTGTGCTCGGCGGACACAGGACACAATTCCTAGAACCACAGGCTCAATGGCCCGTGGAGCAAGTTTGCAAGACGTTTCCGGCGGCTGGCGAATTAGCCAATGCTGAAACGTGTTCCTTCAACGGTTTTCGTGGGTGTCATCGTGTTGTTCACTGCCGATGAGACATTGCTGACGGTGATGGTCTGGGTGCTGGCATTTCTGAGCGGCGCGGCGTTGATTGCCTCGCGGTTCACGGCCGGACTCCGGCGCTGGCTGTCGTGTGGGGTCTCGTCACCATTCGCGCTCCTGCATGAGATGACGGACAAGCGACGGCGGCTGGAAGGCTTTCTTCCGGCACGTTGCCAGGTTCGATCTGTCAGCGATCGCTCAGATCCGCCCGGCCGAATCCGGCCTCGTGCTGGGGACGAGCTGCGCAAATGGCATTCCGATGGCCGTTGAAGCATCAAATCTGAAATCTCTGATTTCAGATCGCTAACTTTCTCCTCTGACCGCCGTTGCCGCACGCATGTGAACGCGGCGACTGATCGGTTGAGCATGTGGTTTCGCAGAAAAAAAAGGCTGCGAAGCCATGACCGAAGCGATTGTTGGATTGGTGGGGTTGCTGCTTGGCAGTGCCGTCGGGTACTTCTTTGAGTGGTTGCGGCGTGGAGCCGCATATCAAGACCGTGACGCGATTATCGCTCAGGCGCAACGCGACGCCGACAACCTCAAACGGACGGAGGAGATCGCAGCCAAAGAGATCGTCCTCAAACGCCGCGAGGAACTCGAACGTGAGATCAACAAGACTCGCGACGAAGTCCGCGACTTTGAGCGGCAACTCGACAAGCGGGAGTCATCGCTCAAGGAGCAGCAGGACGACCTCGTCAAGAAAGAACGGTTCCTGCAAACCAACCAGACGAAGTTGGCGGAGCGGCTAAAGGCCATCGAAGCCCGCGACAAGGAACTCGAACGTCTGTTGCGCGATGAGCAGGAGCAACTCTACAAGATCAGCGGGCTCGACAAAGCGACCGCGACATCGCAGTTGCTGGACCGGCTCGATCGAGAACTGAAGAACGAGACCGGCACGCTGATTCTCAAGCATGAAGCAGAACTGCGCGATCAATCGGAAGTGAAGGCGCGTGAGATCATCGGCATGGCGGTGCAGCGCTGTGCCTCGCAACACACCTCCGAGTTGGCGGTCAGCACGGTCGATATTCCGAACGACGAGATGAAAGGCCGCATCATCGGCCGCGAAGGACGCAACATTCGCGCGTTCGAGAAAGCCGCTGGTGTGGACGTGATCGTCGATGACACGCCTGGCGTGGTTGTCGTCTCGGCGTTCGACAAAGTGCGGCGTGAGATCGCTCGGCAATCGCTGGTCAAACTGATCGAGGACGGCCGCATTCATCCGACACGCATCGACGAAGTCGTTGCGGAAACGACCAAAGAAATGGACGGCTTCGTTCGTAAAACTGGCCAGGCAGCGTGCCAGGAAGTCGGCGTGCTGGGACTTCACGAGAAGCTGGTTGATCTGATGGGCCGGCTGCACTTCCGCACCAGCTACAGTCAAAACGTGCTGCGTCACTCGATTGAGGTTTCGCATCTGACCGGCTTGATCGCCGAGCAATTTGGACTCGACGGCGACATTGCTCGCCGCTGCGGATTCTTGCACGACATCGGCAAAGCCGCTGATCACGAGATGGAAGGTGGGCATCCTGCCGTGGGTGCCGAGTTGCTCAAGCGGTACGGCGAGAAGGGTGAAGTTGTCCATGCCGCGTTCGGACATCACGACGACATCCGCCCCGAATACATCTACACGGTGCTGGTCGCCGCCGCCGATGCGGTCAGCGCGTCGCGGCCGGGCGCTCGCCGAGAAAGTCTGGATCGATACATCAAACGGCTCGAAGAACTGGAAGCCGTCGCGTTCGGCTTCCCCGGCGTCGACCAGGCCTTTGCGGTGCAAGCGGGTCGCGAGATTCGCATCATCGTCGATTCGGGCCGAGTCAACGACCGCGAAGCTGCCAAGCTGGCCCGCGACATTGCTACCGCCATCGAACAAGCCTTGACCTATCCCGGCGAAATCAAAGTCACGGTTCTGCGGGAGACCAAGGCGATCGAGATCGCACGGTAACGTGCTGGATGCGTCTCGCATCCGAATCGAGAATCAAACACATGGACGCTTGACGCATCCACCACATTCCTGAGGGGACGGTGAATCATGTTCTCACGCATTCGGTCGTTGCTGGTTGGCGTTCCATTGTCGGTCTTGATGATGTGCGGCTCAGCAATTTCGGATGACGTGACGAATGCTCGCGCGAAGAAGTTCGTTGACGCTCACGTCGCCAAGATGAGGCCGCTCGACAAGGAAGCGGGCATCGCTTGGTGGGACGCTAACACTTCCGGCAAAGACGAGGACTTTGCTCGCAAGGAAGTTGCTCAGAACAAGATCGACGCTGCATTGGCCGATCCGGTGGTGTTCCGTGAACTCAAGTCGATCAAGGAATCGGGCAAAATCAGCAACAAACTGCTGGCTCGGCAGATCGACGTGCTGTACCTGGCGTACTTGGAGAAGCAGGTCGATCCGCTGCTCTTGCGAGAAATGGTCGCGAAGGCCAACGCCATCGAGAAAGGATTCAACGTCTTTCGCGCGGAAGTGGACGGCAAGAAGCTCAGCGAAAACGACGTGCGCAAGGTTCTGAAGGAATCGAAATCGTCCGACGAACGCCGCAAAGTCTGGGAGGGCAGCAAACGAGTTGGCGCGAATGTCGAGAAGGATTTGATCGCGCTCGCCAAGCTGCGGAATCAAGCGGCGGCACAGCTTGGCTTCACGAACTATCACCAGATGATGCTGCACCTCAACGAGCAGGAACAGGCACACATCCTGAAGCTGTTCGATGAACTCGATGCGCTCACACGCGAGCCGTTCGCGAAGGCCAAGGCCGAGATCGACGAACGACTGGCAGCCAACTGCGGCGTGAAAGTCGCCGACCTGCGGCCGTGGCATTATCACGACCCGTTCTTCCAGGAATCGCCGGCGGTGTTCGGCACAGACCTCGATGCAATTTACAAAGACGCCGACATCCTGAAGCTCTGCCGTGAGTTCTACACCGGCATCGGCCTGCCGATCGACGATGTGCTCGAACGCAGCGATCTGTTCGAGAAGGCCGGAAAATCGCCGCATGCCTTTTGCACCGACATCGACCGCGAAGGGGATGTTCGCGTCCTGGCCAACATCGTCCCTTCCGAACGTTGGATGGACACGATGCTGCACGAACTTGGCCACTCGGTCTATTCCAGCAAGAATATCCCCACGTCCGTGCCCTACGTGCTTCGCGGAGCGTCACACATCCTCACCACCGAGGGAGTCGCCATGCAGATGGGCCGGCTCGCAAAGAACGGTGCGTGGCAGGAAGCGATGGGGATTGCGTCCAAGGACGCCGCCGAACGCAAAAAGCTCAGCGACGCTGGAGCACGCGTGCTCCGCAATCAACTGCTAATCTTCTCACGCTGGTGCCAAGTCATGCTGCGGTTTGAGAAGGGTCTCTACGATAATCCGGATCAAGACCTTAACAAACTCTGGTGGGACTTGGCTGAGAAGTACCAACTGGTGCATCGGCCGGACGGCCGCAACGCTCCCGATTTTGCCAGCAAGATTCACATCGTCGGCGCGCCGGTCTACTACCACAACTACATGATGGGCGAACTGTTCGCCTCGCAGGTGCATCACACGATCGCCCGCGAAGTCTGCGGCGGCAAAGACCCGCGAAAGGTGGCCTACGTCGGAGACAAGAAAGTCGGCGAGTTCATGAAGATTAAAGTTATTGCCCCCGGCCAGGTTCTGAGTTGGAATGAACTCACCAAGTTCGCGACCGGCGAGGAACTCAACCCAAAAGCCTTTGCCAAAGATTTTCGATCCGAATAACGCTCGGCCGGGTTCAGTGCGACATTGGCGTTGCAACTTTGGGCCATGACGAGGCATTAGTCTTGAAGACATCGCACTCGGAAGAAGAAATGACTCAGCGGGCATCGAGTGGCAACTCGACCGCGCTGCGGAGTTGTTCGATGTGTTTCGGCCGCGATTGTGGCGGTTCGTTCACTTTCGGCTAGATTCCCGTCGCCGCATAGTCCTTGCCGTTCAGGCTGCGGGTGACGGACGTCAGCCACGTTTCGAGTTCCACTCGCATTCGCCGCACTCGTTCGGACTCTTGTTTCGAAACGTCGTTAGCTTCCTGCGGATCATCGGCAAGGTTGTAGAGTTCCCACTTCACAACGTTGTTTTTGTTCTGGATGCGATGCAATTTCCAGGGCCAGACGTTCCAGGCCGAGTGGCCAGGGAATTGGTCTTCCGGGTACTGGCGTTTAATCTCGGCGGCGTCGAGGACCAATCGGCTCTTGTCGCCGATCTCATCGCCGGACTTCTGCGCCACGAGCAGTTCGCTCGCCCATTTGTCGTGCGGCGTGCCGATGCCGCCGGTCGGGTGATTCCAAAATCCGAGCGGCTTTTCGCGAGCGGCCATCTTGCCGTCGATCAGCGGCAAGAGGCTGATACCGTCCAGTGGATGTTGTGAACCGGGACGTGCTGCGGCCAACTCGACGACTGTCGGGAAGATGTCCTCGGAGCAAGCCGGGATGTTTGTCACACGCGGCGCGATGCGGTCGGGCCACTCGATGATTCCGGGGACTCGCAAACCCCCTTCGTAGATCGCGGCCTTGTTGCCTCGACCGCCCGTCGAGCCGAGTCCCGGCAAGCCGCCGTTGTCACTCGTGTACCAGACGACTGTGTCACGCTCGATCTTGAGTTCGCGCAACGCCGCTCGCAACGAGCCGACAGCGCGATCGAGGCCGGTCATCTCGCCGAGGAAGTCCGCCTTCTTCCCCTCGGACTTGTAGAGCGCGGCATCCTCGTCAGCGGCCTTGTGCGGATTGTGCGGCGAGCCGAACCAGACGACCGCCAGGAACGGCTGCTTCGTTGCGGACTGACCGCGCATGAATTCGATGGCGGCAGCGGCGGCGACCTGAGAACTCTCGCCGTGGAACTGCGTGGCGACTCCTTCGCGGCTGAGGATCGGATCGTTGTCGTAAAAGTTGTACGCCGACAGCCAGCGATCGAAGCCGCTTGCGCCGGGATTCACGGGGCTCGATTTCTGAATCGAGCCGAGATGCCATTTGCCAAAGTGCCCCGTTGAGTAGCCGGCAGACTTCAACGCCTCGGCCACTGTGACCTCTTGCGGCCGCAGCGTGTGCCCCCACGAGAAACAACCGAAGCGATTCGGATGCCGCCCGGTCATCACCGCACCACGCGTCGGTGAGCAGACCGGGTGCGCCGCGTAAAACCGATCGAACCGCAGTCCGGCCGCAGCCATCGCGTCGAGGTGCGGAGTCTTCAGTACCGGATGTCCGTTGTACGCGACATCGCCCCAACCTTGATCATCCGCCATCACCAACAGGATGTTCGGCCGAGCCTTCGTTTTCGCATCGCTCGACGGACCTGCGGCAGGTTCAGCGTCTCCGGTGGCAACCTTGAGCAGCCGCGCATGGATCTCTTTGTGAATCGCCGCGTCCCACTCGGCGGCGATGTGAGCTTTGACATCGAAGAGCGAGTCGTACGCCGGCCCCGGCTTTTTCAAGAATCCGCTGGCCGGTTCGCCGAGGTCGATGAAGTCGGCTCGCGGTTCGTTCGCCCACTTCTTCCAGCCGAGCGCATTGCGAGTCGCCAAGTTGGCGGCGCGGCGAATGTTGCTCGGCAACTTGTCCGGCTGGGATTTGTCGAACCGCCCGACCGAGAAGGGATCGAGAAACACCACGAAATCGAGCGTGACCACCGGCTCCTCGGCCAGCAGCTGACTGACCTCCCACGCGGTGTGTCCGCCCCAACTGTTGCCGACAATCGCCAAGCGGTCGGCGGGAGACTCCTGATGCCGCCGCCGAATCTGCTCCGCAATCCCTTTCGACAGCGGTGCCGGCTGCTCTTTGATCTTGCCGGCCGACGCCCCGTTCCAGTTGAAGTACTCCGCGCGGATGCCGTCCTTCCGCAGGTCGCCGGCAAGCTGAAACATGCCGCTGTTTCCAACCCCTCGCGGAGCCTTGTTCGCGATTTGGTCAGCGGTCGGCTCGGAATCGAAACCTCCGATGAGAAACACGCTGAGCGGCTTCGAGGGTTCTTCGGCACGGACGGCTTGTGTTCTTAAGCTGCACAGCAAACACGCCAGCGCGAGGAGGAATCGGCACCAAGACATGATTGCTCCATTTCTTGCAGCACGGCCGGTCAAGTACGCCGCTCAGTCGCTCCCGCGATTGAGACCCCGAAACGTCTTCAACGACGGCGACGCGGCCAATGGAAATCGACCGACGGTTGGAATGCGAGTCGCGGGAGCGACTCTCCTACGTTCGCGCTACTCCTTCGTCACGGCCTCGTCGAGATTCAGGATCAGCCCGCAGACTGCCGTCCACGCCGCAACCTCGGTTGGATCGAGTGACGCATCGGCAACCGACTCGCCCGTCTGCAACACGGCGACCGCTTCATCGCGATGCTGTCGGTAGTGGGCGAGATGCCGCTCCACGCCGCGATTCAACACCGTCATTTCGCGCTCGTTCGGTTCGCGAGTCAGCACTGCTCGGAAGGCAAATCGCAAGCGTCGGTCGAGATCGGCGCTGCCGCTGGTCAGCGTCCGCTCAGCCAATTTGCGCGCGGCCTCGACAAAGCTGACTTCGTTGAGCAGCGTTAGCGCCTGCAATGGCGTGTTGGTACGTGTCTCACGCACGATGCAGGTCTCTCGGCCAGCCGCGTCGAACGTCATCATCACCGGCGGAGCGATCGTCCTTTTCCAAAAAACGTACAAGCCTCGGCGGTACAGCGACGGGCCGTGATCTTGCACGTACTTTTCCGTGCTTTGGAGATCGTCCCACAAGCCATCCGGCTGATACGGCTTGATCGACGGGCCACCGAGTTTCTCGACCATCAAACCGCTGGCGGCGAGAGCCTGATCGCGGACCATCTCCGCTGACAAACGTGAGCGCGGGCCGCGTGCGAGCAACCGGTTGTCAGGATCGCGAGCCAATAACTCGGCACTGGCTTGTGACGATTGCCGGTAGGTTACCGAAGTGACGAGTTTGCGGACGATGCGTTTGATGTCCCATTTTTGAAAAACGGTATTACGGCTGCCGGCGGTCGGCTCTCGGCTGTCGGCCGGGCCGGCGAATTCGACAGCGAGCCAATCGAGTAATTCCGGATGCGTCGGCCAGTCCCCTTGCGAGCCGAAGTCATCGACGGTCTTCACGAGTCCTTGGCCGAAGAGTTGTTGCCAGAAGCGATTCACAATCACGCGCGCGGTCAGTGGATTGGCGGGATCAACCAGCCAGCGAGCGAGTTCCAATCGCGATGTGGCCGCTTTCCGTTTCTCAGTCAACGCGGCCGGAGTACTCGGAGAGACTCGCTCGCCCGGTCGGTCGTACGCGCCGCGAATCAAGACATGCGCGGGTCGCGCCTCGGGAAGATCCTGCATCACCATCGTGGTCGGAAACATCTCGCTGAGTTGCTCGCGTTCTCGCCGCAGAAGCGTGAGCTGCCGGTGAGCAGTTCGGAGGTCATCCGGAGCGTGCTTCGCCAGGAACGCGGTTCGCAGTTTCAGCGACTGCGCCGGCGAACGAGTCGCAGTTGGAGTGGCGATCAGCTCAGTCACGGTTTCCGAAACCGAGAGCATTGCGACTTCATTATCGGACAGACTCGCATCGAACAGTCGCACATCGTCGATTGCTCCGCGAAATGGGGGCGTCAGTCCGCCGAAGCCGAGACGGAAAATGTCTTTCGAGGCAAACGCCTGGTTGAGTTCATCCAGCACGACTCGCTTCGCGGCCGGCTGGCCGTTGACGAAGAACCGCACGCCGTCGGCAAATCGCGAGCCGTCGTAACTCACCGCGACGTGAACCCACCGGCCGAGCGGCACAGCGTCGGCTGTCTCGACACGCAAGGCGTCGTCCAACCAACGCTTGATGAGGTTCAGTTGCAGCTTGCCATTTTCGAGGCACAGGTTGTAGCCATCAGAGTTCGGATCGTCGGACATGCGTGACAGGATCGTCCCCGATTCGGCTTCGGCTCGAATCCAGACGGACATCGAGAACGGCTCGTAGAAGCCAATGTTCGCGAGGTCTCCGACCGCGAAGCGCCGCCGACCGTCGAAGACCGCAGCCTTCCCCAACCGTCCCTCGACCAGCACGAGTTCGGTGCGATCCGCTTCGTTGACGACCGGCGGTCCTGATGTCGGCCCTAGCGGCTGAGGTTGCTGTCGAGCGATCGATCGCAATTCATCGTTGTCGTCTGCGGCCACGAGCGTCGGTTTGCCATCGGAATCCAACGGCAGGTGCAACACGGTGCCGTGAGTCACTGTCCAATCGCTGATTGTTTTTGCCGCGGACTGTTCCCAATCGCGTTGTGTTTGTTGTGCGAGCGATTGCAACTTCGCAACGTGCTGCTCCGCCGATCGAAGACGCTGATCGAGGTTGCTGAGCATTCGCTGTTGCTCGCGAGTCGGCGTCTTCACAAACGGCGGCGAGTTGCCGAACTTGACTGCACGGCCGCGTTCCGGCACGTTGTTGAAGAACGCGAAGAACTGGTAGTACTCGCGCTGCGAGAACGGATCGAATTTGTGGTCGTGGCAGCGGCAGCAGCCGAGCGTCAGGCCGAGCCACACGGTCGCCGTCGTATCGACGCGATCGACGACGTATTCGACAGCGTACTCTTCGGGGATGATCCCACCTTCGGCGTTGCCGCGATGATTGCGGTTGAAGCCGGTCGCCAGGACTTGATCCATCGTCGCCTTCGGCAATTGGTCTCCCGCGAGTTGCTCCAGCGTGAACTCGTCGAACGGTTTGTTGTCGTTCAACGCTTCGATGACCCAGTCGCGCCACCGCCACATGCTCCGTTCGCCGTCGGATTGATAGCCAGACGTGTCTGCGTACCGGGCTGCATCCAACCACGGCCGAGCGAATCGCTCACCGAATCGCGGCGAGGCCAACAGGCGATCAACAACCCGCTCGAAAGCATCGGGCGAATCGTCACCGAGGAAATCTTCGATCTCACTGATCGACGGCGGCAGGCCGGTCAGATCGAGCGTCACGCGCCGCAGCAACGTCGCTCGCGTCGCACTGGGAGACGGCGGCAAGCCCTCGTGTTCGAGTTGTGCGAGAACAAATCTGTCGATCGGACTTGAGATTTGAGATTTGTGATTTGAGATCAGTGGCACATGCGGCCGCACCGGCGCGAGAAACGCCCAATGCCCCTGAGACTTCGCCCCCTGCTCGATCCAGCGGCGCACGGTCTCGATCTGTTGCGGCGTGAGCTTCTTGCCGGAACTGGCCGGCGGCATCCGTTCGTCAGGGTCGGTCGCGGTCAGCCGGCGAAACAGTTCGCTCTTCGCGGGATCACCGGGGACGAGCACTCGATGGCCGTCCCGCTCAACGAAGAGTTGTTCGACATCGTCGAGCCGCAAATCTGCCTTGCGTTGTTTCGCATCGGGACCGTGACACTGAAAACAAACGTCGGACAAGATCGGCCGGACGTCCCGATTGAACGAGACGGCTTCGTCCTTCGGGGCCGCTGACGAAATGGATGAACTCGTCAGCAGGAGCAGGATCGCGGCGAATGTTTGTCGAGTGGTCATGTCGGCTACTGCCCTTTGCGTTTCAGCTTCGCGTCGTTGTCCGTCATGAATTGTTTGAGCGTGTCGGCGAATTCGAGCAGCCGCGTCCATTGCTCGACGTACAGAGTGACCGGCATCCGTTGCAGGCCATAGACGCTGATCGCACCCTTCTCGCTGACCTTGCAGTACAGCGTGCCGCGAGCGGGGGCTTCGGTCAGCAACAGCTTGCCGGCTTGCTCCGGGGTGATCTCGCCCGAGGCGACTTTTTGCAGGATCTCTTCTTTGGTCATGGAGGCACTCCGTTGTTCAGTTCGTGGTTCCGGCTTCAGCTGGCCTGTTCGGGTCGTGCCGATTCTAAAGCCGAGTCGACCGGACGCCTACGTCCGGTCGATCATTCAGACGTAGGCGTCCGAACTACGCTGGAGTCGCGGCCGATCCTCCCGATAGGATGCTCGCCCGTGGGAGGTGCTCATGCTGACGATTCTCGATGAAGGCGTTTCACTGTGCGACCGCGTCAACCGACGCGAGTGGTTGCGTGTCGGCAGCCTCGGCGCGGGAGGTTTGTCACTCTCGCATTTACTGGCCGCGAAGAACGCGTCCCGAGCGGCCAGCGGAACCGGTCGCGCGGCGTCGTTCGGAAAAGCGAAATCGGTGATCCTGTTTTGGCTGACGGGCGGAGCACCACAGCACGAGACTTGGGATCCGAAGCCGGATGCTCCTGCCGAGATTCGCGGCTCGTTTGGTCCGATCGCGTCGCAGACTCCCGGCCTGTTCGTTGGCGAGTTAATGCCGCGCGTCGCCAAGTTGACCGACAAGATCGCCACGCTGCGAGCGGTCGTCACCGGCGACAACGCGCACTCATCGAGCGGCTACCAAATGCTGACCGGCGTGCCGCACATTCCGCTCAGCGCCGAGAGCGTGACGTCGAAGGCTCCGAACCTGTGGCCGTGCGCCGATTCGATCGTGCGCTCGCTGCGACCCGTGCGAAACGGCTTGCCACCGTCAGTCGTGCTGCCGGAACACATTTGGAACGACGGAAACTTTCCGTGGCCGGGACAGGACGCCGGGTTCCTCGGCAACAAGGCTGATCCCTGGCTAATTCACTGCGATCCCACCTCGCCACAGTTCCGAGTCCCCGATCTGTCATTCCCCGAAGAGATCACCTCGCTGCGATTCGATGCGCGTCGGAGTCTGCTGGAACAAGTCAATCGTCATCTCGATACGACTCTGCAAGGGGGATCGGTTCAACGCTTCAACGACGACGCTCAACAGGCGATCGGCTTGCTGAGCGCATCCGCCGCGCGGCGAGCGTTCGATCTGTCGCAAGAACCAGACTCGGTGCGCGACCGCTACGGCCATTCGCGATACGCTCAGAGTGTGTTGCTGGCACGGCGATTGGTCGAGTCGGGCGTCTCGATCGTCCGCATCAACTGGACGCGGATCAAAGACCAACCGAATCAAGGTGGCTGGGACACCCACGCAACTCACGCGAAGGCGCTGCAAACTTTGCTGATGCCAATCATGGATCAGTGCTACTCAGCGCTGCTCGAAGATTTGTCCGAGCGCGGCCTGCTCGACGAAACGTTGGTCGTGTGGCTGGGTGAATTCGGGCACACGCCGAAGATCAACGGCAACGCCGGTCGCGATCACTGGGGCAACTGCTTCTCGATTGCTCTGGCCGGCGGAGGAATTCGCGGCGGAGTCGTCCACGGTGCCTCCGACAAAGACGCCGCGTTTCCGATCGAAGGCCGAGTCACTCCGGCCGACATGCTCGCGACCATCTATCACTGCCTCGGCTACGCGCCCGACACCGAGATGCACGACACGGTCGGCCGCCGGTTCCCAATCAGTCGCGGCGACGTCATCGAGGCGGTGCTGTGACATGAACGCGACCAAAGCTGTGCTGATGATTGTTGCCTCGGTCGTGATTTTCACGATGTTGGGTGGAGCTGTTGGTTTTGGACTGGGGCGATTTGCCCCGAATTATTATCGCACGATCGCTCGTGCCGGTGGTGATCCTGGGTTTGATCCGCTGTCGTTTGGAATCGGCCAAGGAGTCACACAGGGACTGACCGCCGGAATCGCGGTTGGAGTCGTTTTGGCTGTCGTGCTTGCGTGGCTGGAGTCTCGGTTACCTGCGAAAACGCTGACTACCAAGTCTGAGGAGTGAGAGTTGAACGAATACGTCGAACCGCTCGGAATGCGAGTGTTGATTCGTAAGGATGAAGGTCGCCAGAAGACACGCGGCGGCATCGTGCTGCCGGATCACGCCGAGATTCCGACCATCACCGGCCGCGTCGTCGAGGTGAGCGTGCAGGTCCAGCGTGATCACGACTTCCCGATCGAGAAGTACGACAAAGTGCTGTTCCATCCGAAGAACGCGATCCCCGTCGACTTCGAGCAAACCAACGTGCTGTTCGTCGTCCCGGTGGCAGACATCGTCGCCGTCTTCCGTCGCACCCCCGAACCGAAGCGCGGGACCACCGCGGAACTGGATGATCTCGATTCCGCCGATGGCGAGTTGGCCGAAGAATGAACCGCATCGCGATCATCGGCGGCGGCATCTCCGGCCTCTCAGCCGCGCTGCGAGTTCATGAACTCGCGGCCGAACAACGGCGCGACGTGCAAATCACGCTGCTCGAAGCCTCGGATCGACTGGGTGGCGTGCTGCAAACTGAGCAGATCGGCGAGTACCTCGTCGAACACGCCGCCGACATGTGGATCACCAACAAGTCCGAGGCGATGCAACTCTGCGAGAAGCTCGGACTCACCGAGCGGCTGATCCCGACGAACGCGCAATTTCGCAAATCGCTCGTCCTGCGAAACGGTAAAGCACACCCGGTTCCCGAAGGTTTTCAGTTGATGGTGCCAGAGCAAGCCTGGCCGATGGTCCGCTCGCCGCTGTTGAGCTGGCGCGGCAAGCTACGGTTGCTCGCAGAAGCGTTCGTCCGATCCCGCCGTGACGGAGCCGACGAGAGCCTCGCCGATTTCGTCCGTCGCCGCTGCGGAGATGAAACGTTCGAGCGACTCGTGCAACCGCTTGTCGGAGGTATTTACACCGCCGACCCCGAGAAGCTCAGCCTGAAGGCGACGTTGCCGCGCTTCATCGAGATGGAACAAGAACACGGAAGCCTTATTCGAGCCTCGCGGCATCAGCCGCGCGATCGCTCACGCAATGAGTCTTCAGGTACCAGCGGCGCTCGATATGGCTTGTTCGTGAGTCTGGCGAATGGCATCGAGGAATTGGTCTCGACGTTGTCTCGCCGAGTCGCCGAATTCGCTGACGTTCGTTGCAGCACCTCGGTTCGCGCCGTGCGACCGGCTGATGCCTTGAACGTGGGATGGGCACTCTTGCCCGTCTCCGCTTGCACGAACGCGGATGGGCAGGAGTGTCCATCCTACGAACACTTCGATGCCGTCATCCTCGCTGTGCCATCATTCATCGCGGCGAGCTTGCTTGCCAACGAATGCCCAACGCTGTCCGCCGAACTGAAACGCATCGAATACGCCTCGACCGTCGTCGTGGCCAGCGGGCACAAGCTAGCGGATATCGAACATCCACTCGATGCCTTCGGCCTCGTCATCCCACACATCGAGCGACGTAAGGTGCTGGCCGTCTCCTTCACCAGCCGCAAGTTTCCCGGACGAGCACCCGATGGTCACGTCCTGCTCCGCACGTTCATCGGCGGAGCCTTGCAGCCGGAACTCTGCGACCTTGACGATACAGCAGTTTTGGAACTTGTCCGTCGCGAACTGCATGAACTGCTCGGAGCGCGCGGGGAACCGGACTTCGTCAACGTATACCGACACACACGGGCGATGCCGCAATACTACGTCGGTCATCTCGACCTCATCGCACGCATTCAAACTGCCGTTGCGCAATTCTCCGGATTGGCGCTCGCTGGAAACTACTTGGCTGGCGTCGGCATCCCCGATTCCATCGCCAGCGGCGAAGCGGCTGCCGGGCAGGTCATGAAGCGTTTGTAGCGACGACTCATCCATGTTTTCCACAGCGTCTAGAACCGCGTGCCAGGCTTCAAATCGGCCTCTTCGTGTGCCAGTCGGTCGCACGTTCAAACATACGAGCGGCGCGAAGAAGTTTTTCTTCCTCGAACGGCGCGGCGAGGAGTTGCAGGCCGATGGGGAGGCCGTTGGAACTGAGGCCGCAGCAGAGCGACAGCCCGGGGATGCCGGCGAGGTTCGCGCTGATCGTGTAGATGTCTGAGAGGTACATCGCCAGCGGATCGTTGACCAACTCGCCTAGCCGGAACGCGGGGGTCGGGGCGATCGGGGAGGCGAGGACGTCGCAACGCTCGAACGCGGCGTCGAAGTCGCGGCGGATCAGGCGGCGGACTTTCAACGCCTTCAGGTAATAGGCATCGTAGTAGCCGGCCGAGAGCGCGTAGGTGCCGAGCATGATGCGGCGTTTCACCTCCGCTCCGAAGCCCTCGCCGCGACTGGCCGAGTACATGTCGATCAGGTTGTCGAACTTCGCTGCGCGATGCCCGTAATGTACGCCATCGAACCGAGCCAGATTGCTCGACGCCTCGGACGCCGCGATCAAGTAGTACGTCGCGATGGCGTACTTCGAGTGCGGTAGCGACAGCTCGACGATCTCCGCACCGAGCGACCGGTACACGTCGAGCGACTGCTTGATCGCCGCTTCGACTTCGCGGTCGAGTCCCTCGACGAAGTGCTCGCGAGCGATGCCGACTCGCAGCCCGGTCAGTCTGCCAGGGGCGGACTCGACGGTTTGCGAATACTCCGGCACCGGCCGATCCACGCTGGTCGAATCGCGGTCGTCGTGACCGGAGATGACCTCCAACAACAAAGCCGCGCTGGCGACATCGGTCGCGAATGGGCCGATCTGATCGAGCGAACTCGCATAGGCGATCAGCCCGTACCGCGAGACTCGGCCATACGTCGGCTTCATTCCGACGACTCCGCAGAAGCCGGCCGGTTGGCGAATCGAACCGCCCGTGTCGGAGCCGAGCGACAGCGGCACCATTCGCGCGGCAACGGCCGCCGCCGATCCGCCGCTGGAGCCGCCGACGGTGTGCTCCAAGTTCCACGGATTGCGGGTGACTTGAAACGCCGAGTTCTCCGTCGAAGACCCCATCGCGAACTCATCGAGGTTCGTCTTGCCGACAATCACCGCGTCGGCCGCTTTGAGTTTCTCGACGACTCCCGCGTCATACGGCGGGACGAAGTTTTCGAGGATGCGACTGGCACACGTCGTCTTCAGGCCGAGCGTGCACATGTTGTCTTTGATTGCGATTGGCAGCCCGGCGAGCTTGCCGACTGGCTGACCGGCTTTGCGTCTCTCGTCAATTGCCTTGGCCTGAGCGATCGCGGCATCGGCGTTCGTCGAGAGGAAGGCACGGATGTTTGCGTCCTGTGCCGTGATGGCGTCGAGCGATACTTCGGTCAATTCGACAGAGGTCACGTCCCCGCGATTCAAACGGGCAATCAATTCGATGGAGGAAGTCGAGAGCACGGACATCGCGTTACCCCTCTTCCAGAATCTGCGGGACAACGAAGTATTTTCCGTCCGTCTTCGGAGCATTCGACAATGCGGCAACTCGTGGCAACGACGGACGCACTTCATCGTCCCGGAAGACGTTGGCGATGTCGGCGACATGCGCCATTGGTTCGACGGCAGACGTATCGAGTTCGTTGAGCAACTCGACGTAACCGAGCACTTGGCCAAGCTGCGTTGTGAAAAGGTCGAGTTCCGTGTCGGACAGTTTCAACCGTGCGAGGTGTGCGACTTTTTTGACGATTTCTTTCGTGAGGAGTTCGGCCATGAGTCGCTCCGTAGGATGGGCACTCTTGCCCCTCCGCTTGGAAGACAAGGACGGGCAGGAGTGCCCATCCTCCAACACAAAAACCCGGCTCCGTGAGAAGCCGGGTTTGAGAGAATCAAGATCGACGGTTGCTCGATTAGTTGTTTTCCATCAGCGTGAACGGCTTGCGCTTGACGCTCTTGCGAACAACTCCGCTGCGGATGCACTTAGTGCAAACGCGAGAGGTCGTGGCCCCACCTTCCGGCTTCTCAATGTGGACGGTCTGGAGATTGATGAAGTAATGGCGTTTGGTGATGCCGGTCGTCTTGCGGCCGTTGCCGCCCAGGTATTTGGCCTTGCCACGTTCGATCTTGGAGTTACCTCGGCCAGCAGTTCGTTTGCAAATGTCACACATCAGACTCATGACGATCACACCCTTTTTGAGACGGAAATCTTCCCTGCATTTCGCTTTGAGAGGCGGGAGTATATTGCCCCGCCACCGACTTGCAAGACCCGGAACGGCTGCCGTTTCACCTGATCAGTCGGCCTGCGTTTTACCGACAGAATCGTCCAGTTCGGTCAGTCGCTGCCCGATGACTTTCGACAGCTTCGCAAACGCGGCCTTGGCTTCCGCCCGATCGGAAGTCACGAGGTTGGTAGTCTCACCGGGTTCGTTCCGCAGGTCGTAGAGTTCGTCGCGGTCGGTATTCAAAAAATCGAGTTTTAGTTTCCATTCGGACGTGCGGTAGCTGCGCATGTCGGCCCGCATAGTGTGCTGCACACTGAATTCCGAGTAGAGATCGTCGGAGCGATCGAAGGCTCCTTCGCCGCGCAGCAAGTTGAGGACACTACGTCCACGGATCGTTGTCTCGCCGGGCGCGGCAACTCCCGCCGCTTCGAGCAGCGTTGGGAACCATTCGAGATGTCTCACCGTCCGGCTGATGATTCTCCCGGCCGGGATCGACTTCGGCCAACGGATGGTTGAGAACGGTTGAGAGCCAAACAAAGCCCGGCGATGACATCACCGGGACGTCAAGCCCTTATTGTCTCGGCGCCCTAGAGTATCTCTTCAATCACCCGGCCGCGGCTAATGGGGAGCGGGCGGCCTTCGGTGTCGTGGAGTTCGGTTTCGGGGGCGTACCCGAGACAATGAAACACCGTCGCCAACAGGTCACGCGGTTCGACGGCTCCGGTGACGGGGTAGGCGGCTTGCCAATCGGACTTGCCATGCACCGTACCGCCGCGGACGCCGCCACCGGCAAGTGAGATGGCGAAGCATTGTCCCCAATGGTCGCGGCCGGCATTCCCGTTGAACTTCGGCGTGTGACCGAATTCGCCGACCCACAGGACCAGCGTTTCATCCAACAGGCCGCGGTCCGCCAGATCGGTCAGCAGCGCGGAATAGGCCTGGTCCATCCACGGCATCAGGTACCGTTTCAGCAGGTCGTTGTGATTGCTGTGCGTATCCCAACTGCCGTCGTTCGGTTCGTTGTCGACGCGGCACCAGTTGATCTGCACCAGCGACACACCCGCTTCCACCAACCGGCGAGCTAACAGCACGCTTTGCGCCCAGCGGGTGCGGCCATACCGGTCGCGTGTGGCGTCCGTCTCTTGCGAGAGATCAAAGGCCAGCCGGGCTTTCGAGCCACCTAACAGTCCGAGCGCCTGCTGCGTCTGGCGATTCAGGCCGGAGACCGCCGGGGATTCCGAAATGCGATCCAGATGATGATTCACCTGGTCCAGCAGCGCGAGGCGGCGTTGAAAGCGGAGTTCCGGGATTTCGTCCGGCAGCGCGAGATCAGGAATCTTGAATTGCGGCTGCGACGGATCGCAGGTCAGCAGCCACGGATCGTACTTCGGCCCCAGCACGCCGCCGATCTGCCCCGGCCAGGGAATTTGCCCCATGTTGGCGATGCGGTTGGGGAGCGTGGTGGCCGCTGGCAACGGGCGCTGCGATTGCCGCGTGACGAACTTCGCGACCGATCCCCAATGCGGGGCCAGATTCGGTGGTTTGGAGACGACGCTTTCCGCGTTGAGCGGAATATGCGGCACGCCCGTCATCATCTGATAGCCGCTCGACGAATGGGCGTTGTCATTCGTGACCATGGCCCTGAGCACGGCGATCTTGTCGGTCAGCGTCGCCGTCAACGGCATCAGTTCGCCGATGGACAGCCCGGGCGTTTTGGTAGCGATGGCGCCGAACCTGTCGTTTATACACAACTCGATCCGTCTTGCGGACCGAAGGCGAGCCAGGCGGTGGCAAAGTCGGTCATTCTGCGGAGGCCGATCCAGAGGGGTTGGGGGCCGGGTGGGGTTTCGGTGGCTCGGTTGTTGTAGCCGCCCAGTTGCG
>CAMDRI010000053.1 GCA_945906725.1 Candidatus Kuenenia stuttgartensis
CTATGAAAAATTTGAGTCGACTGCGCGCGGCGGAAAATGCCCCCCGCCGCCAACCCCCAGGCCTGCGGCCTGATTCTCAGGAACTTGTTCCGTGTCAAACCATCAGTCCCACTCTTAACCCAGCGCACGCAATCCTTGGGCAGGTCCAAGCAAATCGCCGTGTCGCACGTAATAAGCCAGTCCCTTCTGATCCGCCGCGCCGTTCTGTGGCAGGTTGGGATGGAACTCCCGAAAGACTTGTTCACTCATTGCGTCATACGTGTTGTGGTTGCTGGTCGATTGATAGAGCGGCACGCCGGCGTCCTTCAGCCAAGCCATCTCCGTATTCCACCAGTGCTCCCACTGTTTGCGCAGCGTCTCGGCGTCGGCGATGTAGCCCATCACCGCATCACCGGGAAACGCGATGAACTCCGGCCGCGGGCGAATCTGCGAGACGATCGCATTGACGGACGCGTGCGACTTTTCGTTCGACGCTCCGGGAACGCCAGAACAACAGTCCGCATACAGAGCGAAGTGATGCCCCTTACCGACGCGCGGCAGAAACGCCGCAGGTTCGGGAGCGGTTGTCGGTGTCTGCGCAACGGCGTCGATACCCAATACGGCCAGACTCGCGGTCAACGGTCCCGCCACCTGTAGAAACTCGCGCCGAGTACTCGTGGCAGTTGTCGCGTGAGAACGAGCGTGGTCTGGCGTGAGCATGATGCGGCCTCTCGTTTAAGGAATAACCGTGGGATATACGGCCAGCTCGCCTACACTATCCAACTATGCGCGCTGGCCGTGGCGAGGCGGCCGCCTAGCAGCCTGTTGAAGAAGTCTGGGTTTGTCGTTTGCGAGCGGCGTGATCAGGTTGCGAGTGCGGTTTGCGAGAATGTGATTTTGAAGTTCGGCAAAGCGGGTTGAGAGTGGCTGGTGGGTTTCAGGGTCCGTAGGCTGGCCAGTCGCAACGTGCCAAGGCTCAAGACGAGCGTAAACGCTCGATCGCATGATCCTCTTCGGCGAAGGCTCACTTCGAAACGCGCTCGCCGACTTTGGGGCTCACTATCACACAGAACGAAATTATCAGGGACTCGACAACGATCTGATCGATCCAAGTGGCGACATCGTCAAGATAGCAGGCAGCATCGAATGTCGCGAACGACTCGGCGGCTTGCTGCGCTACTACCATCGAGCTACCTAACCTCGCCGCGACACTGCGTCTGACGGCTACCGGTCGCCGAGGCCCACGGTGCGGCCTGCGACATCCAAGATTCGTCATTCCAAAGCATCGCAAGTTCTATGCTCATCGCGGATTTTCGAACGGCTGAGTTTTTTGACCACACGGGGTCTCGCGATGCTCGACCGCAATCTACAAGCGACGGGGCGGCGAAGCGATTTCTCGCCGTGAGCTGAATCAGTTTCTGCCCTACAGAATTCCGTGGGGAGCGTCGCTGGGGAACAAACTACTTCACGCCGGAAAGAAATCGCGGTATCTTGCTACGCCATGTGTGAGCGTGTTGGAGGAATCCGCTCGCGTCGTCGTCGAGAAAACGAGGTCATAGATGACATTCGATCTGCTTTCGGGTCTTGAGTCTCCGCGGGATGTGCGGGGATTTTCGGAAGAGCAGCTTCGCCAATTGGCCGCGGAAATCCGCGAATCTCTCTGTTCGGTCTGTGCCGACCGCACCGCTCACTTCGCCAGCAACCTGGGCGTGGTCGAGTTGTGCATCGCGTTGCACTCGGTCTTCGATTTCTCGAAGGACCGGCTGATTTGGGACACTGGGCATCAAATCTATCCGCACAAGCTGATCACCGGCCGCTTCGCCGAGTTTGAAACGATCCGCCGCAAGGGCGGGTTGATGGGTTATCCCAATCCGGCCGAGAGCGACTACGACCTGTTCATGACCGGCCACGCGGGGGCGAGCGTCTCGACGATGCTCGGACTGAAAGTGGCCGACGATTTGCTGCACGCCGACGGTCGCAAGGCGGTTGCGGTGGTCGGCGACGGAGCCTTGCCGTCGGGGATCATTTTCGAAGCGTTCAACAATGCGGCCGGGTTGAAGAAAGATCTGCTGGTCATTCTCAACGACAACAAGATGGGCATCTGCCCGCGCGTTGGCGGCTTGGCCGAGACGCTCGATAAAGCTCGCGTCGCTCCGTTTTACAACGGGCTGAAACGTGATGTCGCCTGGCTGCTCAACAAATTACCGGTGGTCGGCGAAACGATGGAGCATGCTCTCGCCCAATTCAAAGACGCGGTCAAAGGTTTCTTGCACGGCGGAATGCTGTTCGAGGAAATGGGCTTTCGCTACATCGGCCCGGTCGATGGACACGACCTCGTCGCGCTGCGGCGATACCTCGAAATGGTCAAGGACGTGCGTGGTCCGGTGCTGCTGCATGTCTTCACGGAAAAAGGGCACGGCTTCGAGCCGGCCTGCCAAGACCCGGTCAAGTTTCATTCGCCGTCGCCGTTCACGCGCACCGAGGACAACGAGATCGTTCCAGTCAAAGCCTCGTCCAGCCGCGCGTACACAAACGCGATGAGCGATGCGATTCACTCGGCGATGAAACGCGACACGCGGGCCTGTGTGCTGACCGCCGCGATGTGTGCCGGCAACGCGCTCAACAAGATTCGCCTGGAGATCCCCGATCGTTTCTTCGATACCGGCATTTGCGAAGGCCACGCGGTCGCCTTCGCCGCCGGCATGGCCAAAAGCGGGATGCGGCCGATCGTCGATATTTACAGTACGTTTTTGCAACGCGGCTTCGACCAAATCTTCCAAGAGGTCACGCTGCAAAACTTGCCCGTCGTGTTCTGCCTGGATCGAGCCGGCCTCGTCGGCCCGGACGGACCGACGCATCACGGAGCGTTCGACAACTCGTACTTGCGCTGTTTCCCGAACATGGTGATGATGGCTCCCGGCGACGAAACCGACGTCGCCCCGATGCTCGATTTTGCGCTGAGCCACGACGGTCCGACCTCGATCCGATATCCAAAGGCCAACGCCGAGCGGATCGAACGCCCGACAACACCGGTTGAACTCGGCAAAGCCGAGATTTACGAATGGGGCAGAGACGGTATGTTTATCGCCTTCGGCGCACAGTTCGGCGATTGCGTTCGCGCCGCTGAGAAGCTGCGTGCCGAAGGATTCGATGTCGGCGTCATCAACGCTCGCTTCGTGAAGCCGCTCGACACCGACACGATTCTCAAGGCGGTCGAAGAGTGCGGTTTTGTCATCAGCGTCGAGGAAAGCACGCTCTGCGGCGGCTTCGGCAGCGCGGTCCTTGAAGCTGCCAACGATGCCGGTCTCCGCACTGAGCACATCAAACGCCTCGGCCTCCCCGACTGTTTCATCGAGCACGGCGAACGCGCCGAGTTACTGGCGGATGTCGGTCTCGATGTCGAAGGTCTCGTGGCTGCGGCCCATGCGATGTCGAACGTCGAGTCGCAGCCTTGACGGGCACTGCCGACTGGCACCGTCGGTTGTGGACTCGCTGGGCGTTCGACGAATGAGTTACTTCAGCCGGTACTCGAATAACGTCTCATAACTTTCGAGACAGCGATCGAACAAGGGAGTGAGCGAAATCGGGACTTGATCCGGCTTGGGGCGGTATCGGCGAAAGCCGGTTGTGGTCTCGACTTCTTTGTACCAGTGCTTGGCCCAAGCACCGTCCGTGGGTCGCAAGCCAGGTGCCCATGCCAGCATCGACTCTTGAAAGTCGAGATTCAACGCATCACACAACAGGCTCAATGTTCGGCGAGGCTCATTGAGGACTTCCACCGAATCAATCACGAGCGGTGTCGCGCCGCTGTTCTGGCGAAGCCAATTGAAGATTTCGAGTTGTTGAGGAAAGCCGGTGTCCTCATCGGTGGGGTTGGGGACGATCTTGATGTACGACGTGAGCACGTCCCGCGGATGGCGAATCAAAAAGCAGTTGGTCACCTTCGCCAGCCAATCGCGGTCCATGTGCGGCAGCAAGTGATGCGTCATCTGCTTCTGATAAAAGAGCCGCTTATTGTCAGGAATGGGACCGGTCAGCCAGGCGACAACCTTTCGCCAGTCGGTCTCTCCGGCAGCGATGACCTCGTCCTTGCCAGGGTGATCCTTTTGCGTGGCGTGGAGGTAGTGCGAATAAAACGGCTCGTCGCAGACGACGCTGTCGTTGCGGTTGCCGAAGGAACGCATCATTGCTGTCGAAATATTGCGCGGCCCCGACCACATCGCGAGGCAGAGTGGATGATTTTCGGGAGGCATCAGGAATTCTCGTCTGCGGCGTTCGAGGGGAGCGTCGGCGGTTTTTGCGCGGACTTTGTTGTTGGCGTCACGAGCATCATCACGCCGAACAGGATAATCACGACCGCGAAGATGCGGGTGAGCGTCTCGTTCCGAAACAGCTTGACTGTGTCTGCGACAAAGTAGCTGGTGAGGGCCGCCGCGATGGCGGTGACGATCGCGATCCGCCAGTCGATCAGGTCGTTCTTCACATGCTGAGCCGTCGCCGCGATCGCCGTCGGGACGATGACGGCCATCGACGTTGCGAGGGCGTGCTTTTGGTCAAGCCCCAGCAACATCCCGAACGCGGGAACCATGATGACTCCGCCGCCGACACCGCAGAGCGCGGCGAGCACTCCGGCGGTGATGCCGATGCCGATGCCAAGGGAAACAAGCATTAGATTCATGACGCGTCTCTCTGTTCCAAAAATAGGGGTGCACAATCTCGGACAATGATCAATGACGTTAGCTGCCGGAATTATGAGGGGCAAGTTGCTGTCGGTGGCGGTTTCGTTGCGATAGTTTTCCGCCACCGAGCGGTCATCGTAATGGCGCCGCGTATCGCTCTCGCTCAAGCGTCTGAGTTTTAGGAAGTCTTGCTCATGACCATTCGTCCGAATCGAGTCAAACAGAAGCTGAAGGCTGGCGAGACGGTGTGGTCCAGTTCGCTGCGTCTGCCGGAACCGGGGCTGTGCGAGGTGTTGGGCTACGCCGGTTGGGACTTCGTGCTGCTGGATGGCGAGCATGGAGCGTTGGATGCCACGACGCTCGATCGTCTGGTTCAGGGTTGCTTCGCCGGCGGCACGACGCCGATCGTGCGAGTGCTGCGGCCGAATGATCCGGAAGCGGTCATGCACGCGCTGGATCTCGGGGCGCAAGGAGTTTTGATTCCGCATTGCCGCACGGTGCAGGACGCTCAGCGTCTGATCTCTGCCGCGATGTATCCGCCGCGAGGCAATCGCGGGTTCGGTCCCGGTCGAAGCACACTGTGGGGGCGAATCAGCGGAACGGACTACGTCAAAACTGCGAACGACGAAGTGTTGTTGCTGGCGCTGATCGAAGACCCGGAAGGGGTTGAAAACGTCGAGGCGATCGCTGCCGGTGGTCTCGATGGATTATGGGTCGGAACCGGGGATTTGGCGCTGGGCTACGGAGTCGATGCCGAGCGCGATCATCCTTTGGTCATGCAAGCGGCGGATCGAATTCTCGCCGCCTGCCAACGGAACAACATCGCTTGCGGATATCCGGCGCGGAGCGCCGAGGAAGCTCGCCGCGTGGCCCAGCAAGGCTATCGCCTGATCGGCTTCGGTGGTGCCGAACAGTATGTCATGTCCGAGTCGCGGCGGTTTCTGAACGAGGTCGCACCGTAGGGCAACCATTGAAGCCTTCAGGACTTGATCAATCGGTGGAGTTGCTTCGCCGAGTGGTGAGGGGTAAATAGCTCTGATGCGGTGGAGTGGCGTGAGGGGGTGTAAGCGGCGATGGTTCCGATGCCGAAGATTCTTTTGTTTAGCCGACGGCGAGACAGTATGTCGGCGTTGGCCGAGCAGCTCGGCGGGAAGTTCGAGGTCGTCGTTTCCGATTCGGTCGAGTCGGGATTGCAACGACTTCAAGAAGGCGAAGTCACGGGAGTCTTCTTGTGCGGCGAGGAGACTTCGTCGGCGAGTGCGATGATTCAAGCCGGTGGATTGCTGGATCAACTTCCCGATGGCTATGCACTGCTCGACACGAATGAGCGTGTTGTCTGGTGCAATGCCTCGCTGCTGCGGTTGGCTGGTCGCGAAGTCGGTGGTGACGGGCTGCCCTTCTTTGACCTGTTTAACAATGCTCAATTGCAAGGCCCAGACTTGACGCCGATCAACACGGCGTTGGCCACGAATCAATCAACGCAAGGCCTGATGCAGGTGGCTGGCTCACGCTGGCTGGATTTGCAAATCACGCCGGTGTTTGAAAAAGCCTCGGAAACTCTGGTCGGTTTGATCGCCTTCGTGCAGGATGTCACCACCGAAATCAATGAGCGAGATCGGATGAAGGCCATTCATCAGGCCGGCCTGGAGTTGGGCGACCTGACTCCGCAAGAAGTGCTGGAGATGGGCTGGGAGGAACGCAAGGAGTTGCTCAAGTCCAAGATCGTGTATTTCACGAAAGACCTGCTGAAGTTCGAGACGGTTGAGATTCGCCTGCTCGGTCACGCGGACAAAAAAAGGCTGGTGCCATTGCTGGTCTACGGCATGGAACAAGCTGCCGTCGAACGCGAACTGTTCGCCGAGCCGACGGGCAACGGAGTGACCGGCTACGTCGCGGCGACCAGCAACAGCTATCTCTGCTTGGACACGGCAAATGATCCGCTCTATCTCGTTGGCAAATCGGACGCTCGCAGTTCGCTGACTGTGCCGCTCAAGCGGCATGACGGAATTCTGGGAACGTTCAACGTCGAAAGTTCGCAGGAGAATGCGTTCAACGAGAAGGATCAGGAGTTCCTGGAACTGTTCAGCCGCGAGGTGGCCGTCGCGCTCAACACTCTAGAGTTGCTGGTCGTGCAGCAGAGTGCCGCCGCGACCGAGAGCATGTCGCTGATTTTGAGTCGGGTCGCTCAACCGGCGGACGACATTTTGGTCGATGCGTCGCAGTTGCTGGAGCGGTTCATTGGTCTCGACCCGGAATCGACCACACGGCTGCAACAGATTCTGCAGCACACACGCCAGATCAAGCAGTTGATCCAAGAGGTCGGCAAAGAGATCGCTGTGCCGGGGGCGGTCCCCGACGTCGCCGCGGTCTCCGCCCACCCGCTGTTGCTCAACAAGCGGATTTTGGTGGTCGACAGCGATGCCTCGGTGCGCAGTGCCGCTCGCGAATTGCTCGGCCAATTCGGTTGCGAGGTTGAGGCGATTCACTGCGGCAAAGAGGCGTTCGCGCTGGTGCGTGCGACCCACTACGACCTCGCCATCATCGACATCAACCTCTCGGACATGACCGGCTTCGAGTGCTTCCGCGACCTCAAGCAGATTCACGAGAACCTGCCGATCATCCTGATGACCGGCTTCGGTTACGACCCCGGCCACTCGATCGTCAAGGCTCGGCAGATGGGTTTGAAGCACGCGCTTTACAAGCCGTTTCGACTCGACCTGTTGTTGACGTCAGTCGAAGGGGTGCTCGGTCCGCCGACGGAAACGAAGTTGCCGGTGACGTCGTGAAACGCCGAGTCACTCCGTGACTCGACTTCGAGTCACGGAGTGACTCGGCTACATTAGTCACAATGCCGAACGAGCCGACCACAACTTTGAGCCTTGCCTTTGACCCGGTGTGGTCGCTGCCGGTTTCGCTGCTGACGGCCTTCGGGTTGATCGTGTTCGTGTTGCTGACGTATCCACGCCGAGTACGTCATCTGCCCGCTGTTTGGCGGTGCACGCTGGTCACGCTGCGAGTGTTGATCGCGCTGACACTCGCCTTTGCGATTCTGCGTCCGGAGTTGCAGTGGAGTAAAAAGAGCCGCAAGGCCGCGATGCTCGTCGTGCTCGGCGATAGCAGCCGTTCGATGCAGACCGCCGACGGCCCAGCGAACGCGACTCGGCGAGCCGTGTTGGTCAAGACGCTGCAAGAGGCGGAGCCGATCTTCTTGAAACTGAAGAAAGAAATGGAAGTCCGCTACTCCGATTTCGATCGCGAGCCGCGTTCGGTCGAGAAGCCCGATGCCGCCGCGCCCGGCGAACAATCGGCGATCGGTTTTGCGTTGGAGTCAATTCTGCGAGAAGCTCAAGCCAATGGCCTGTCGGGAATCATCCTGCACAGCGACGGAGCACAACGGGCATTGCCGCCGCACGACGTCGATCCGCGAGCGGTCGCGCGGCGGCTCGGCGAATTGCAAATCCCGATCTTCCCGATCGCCTACGGCACCACGGGAACGACCGACACGTCGCTCGACTTAATCGTCGAAGACCTGCTGGTCGATCCGTATGCCTTCGTAAAAAAGACAGTGCCGCTGCGAGCCAAACTGCGAGTGCTCGGTGCGGCCGGAAAAAAGCTGACCGTGCGGTTGTTGGTCGAAGACCTGCGAACGCGCGAAGGATTGAAAAGTGGCGAGATGAAAGTCCCGCCCGCCACAAAGAACACGCAGCCGATCGTATCTCTGGAACCGACTCGCAACGTCGATGTCATCCCGGTCGAGCTATCGTACATCCCCGATGTGCCGGGCGAATACAAGATTCGGGTCGAAGTCGTCGCGCTCGAAGGGGAGATCAAAACCGCGAACAATTTCCGCGAGACGTTGTTGACCGTGCGTCGCGGTGGCATCAACGTCGCTTATTTCGACGCGGCGTGGGCTCCCGAACAGAAATGGCTGCGGCTGCTGAATGCGACCGAACAAGTCCAGCTCGATTTCCAGCCGGTGCACGGCGGCCGGCAGCGCGAACTCAACGACATCGACCCGGAGATGTTTCAGCGGGGCCGCTACGACGTGTACCTAATCGGCGATGTCCCCGCGAAGGTCTTCGGCCCGGAACTGCTCAAGCAACTCGCTGCGCGCGTGGAGGAAGGGGCTGGTCTGATGATGATCGGAGGACATCACAGCTTCGGAGCGGGCGGCTATGCCGAAACCCCGCTCGCCGATCTGCTGCCAGTGGCGATGCGTGCCAGCGAAACGGTCTCCGGCGACGACATCGATCCCACACTGCGTCACACCGATGAATTGCAGATGATTCCGACTCCGCGCGGCCTCAGCCACTACGTCATGCGAGTCGAGTCCGCCGACAAGAACCGCGCGACGTGGCTGTCACTCCCGCCGCTCGACGGCGCGAACAAACTGCGGCCGAAGAACGATTTCGTCGGAATCCTTGCGACATCGGACCAGGGCGTCCCGCTGTTGTTGGAGAGCGAAGCGGGCAAGGCGCGGGTTGTGGCCTTCGCGGGCAACACGACGTGGCGCTGGGCAACACACGGCTTTCGCAACGTGCATCAACGCTTCTGGCGGCAGATGATTTTCTGGTTGGCTCGCAAAGAGGATGACCAAAGCCAGACAGTTTGGGTCCGCATTGATCCTCGGAATTATCTGCCGGGCGCGCCGGTCAAACTGGCATTCGGTGCTCGCTCGCCAGACGGCCTGGCCGTGACCGATGCGGATTTTGAAGTCACTGTGAGCAACCCGAAGAACGAACGCCAAAAGCTGGCGGTCCTGCGAGTCGGCAACGAATACTCCGCCGATTTCCTGCAGAACGAACATGCAGGGGATTACTGGGTCAGTGTGACTGCTCGTTCCAAAGAGGGGCTGCCGATTGGCGACGCGACCTCGCGATTTCTGGTAGATGAACGCGATTTGGAACTCGACAATCCCGCCGCCGACCACGCGCTGCTCGCCGAAATCGCAAGTCTAACGGGCGGCAGCGTCATCACCCCCGAACAACACGGAGCGTTTCTGGAACGCCTGCTGAAAGAGGGACTCGTCCGCCGTGAGGAAACCGAAGTGACTCGCAAACCCCTCTGGGACAACTGGCCGTTTCTGCTCGTCTTCGTCACGCTGCTCGCCACCGAATGGACGATTCGCAAGCTGCGCGGTTTGGTGTAGCCGTGGTTTGAAAACGATCAAACGCATGGGAGGACGAGGCTCCCGTCACTCAGGTAGCGCGGAGTGCCGGTACATGTTTCGCACTTCCGAGTTGCACAACCCAACGACGTTGAAGGGCCGGATCGCCTCGACCATTTCCCGCTCGAATTGCTCGAGGCTGCACGCTTCGCGCAGCCGATCGGACATTTGCCGTACAACGGCGAACCACTGCTTGTCATCGGCGAGCAGAAATGCCGATTGAAACTCGCCGACGCTAGCGAGCCGCGCTCGTTCGTAGCTGGTTGCCGCCGTGAAGTAGAGCATCGTTGCGGTCGCGAATCGCTGGAAGTCCCCCATCGCCGCGAAGCAGCCGCTGACCAGCAAGTCGATCATTTCGACCTCGGCTAGCACGCAATGCTCGTACTCACGCAGTTGAGATTCCAATTCGTCGCGGCCGAGCGACCGAATCAGAATTCGCGCCAGTCGCTCGATTCCACACAGCGTGTGTGCAATTCCGGTGCTGTGTAGCGCGTCGATGAATCCCGCCGTGTTCGGCAGCATCGCCCACCAGCTTCCCACCGCGCGAGCCAACTTGCGTTGCAACCGCCCGGTGCTGCGAAGACCACCTTCCGGTCGGACGACTTTCGCGTTCGCGAATTGCTCGCCGACGGACGGGTAGCGACGCAGCCACGAATTCCACTCGTCAGTCGCCGACAGATTCGGTCGCTCGCTGCGATTCAAATCCTGGACGAAGCCCGCGCTGACGGTTTCGTCGTTGAATCGCAGTTGCCACATCCAGCCCCCGGCAAAGACGTGATGCAACGCCGCGTGATCGCAGTCGAACGGATGCTCGGCCGTGTCGATGCCGTGTGATTCCTGATAGTGTTTCCAACGAGTCACGTTCGCGAAGTGAGCGAAGACCGTTCGCGAGTTCGTCCGCAACTCGTGCGTGCGGTCTTCGATTCCCATACGCTTCGCGAGGAATTGCCCCTCGCCACTGCCATCGACGACGAATCGGGTTCTCAACTCGTGGGGCAGGTTTTTAACCTGCCCGTGCTGCAAGGGCAGGTTGAAAACCTGCCCCGCGGGTTCGATCTCCCCGACTTCGCATTGCTCAAAACAAACGGCTCCCACTGCACCGGCTTCGCGAAACAGGAACGCGTCGACGTCCTGCCGCAGCCAGTGCGTGTCCGAGTGCTGATCGCTGCTGCTGGCCGCAACGAGCAGTTCGGTCGAATGCTTAGCATCAGCGACGAACGGCTGACTGGCCTCGTGATGAAAGTACGAAAAGCCGCGCTTGATCCCAGACACGATCTGCGGATGGCTCGCCTGCCAAGTTCCGTACTTTGCCAGCGGAGCGACGTTCGGCAAGTCATACTCGCGGCAGAGATCCTTCAGCACGAGATTGGCAATCGGCGTGGACGATTCACCGATCACGAATCGCGGCTGCCGGCTGCGGTCGATCAACGCAACTCGCAAGCCGGCGCGTCGCAGCACCAGCGCCAGCAAGCTGCCGCCGAAACCCCCTCCGACAATCGCGACGTCCACTTCGAGAGCACTCATACCTGGCGATCCTCATGGCTGCACTCACACATCACCTGCGGCAGAATCGTCTGCGACAGATTCATTTGACGCAATCGCTCAACCCGCTCCGCCGCGCAGCGTGAACAGTCAGCGAATCGAGTGACATCCCAGGTGTCCGCGAACACTCGGCCGCGCCCCGATTCGATGCCTGCCGCCAAGACCTGTTCCAACGACGACAGCTTCGGTGGCGTGAACCTGCCTTCGGACTGCAACCGCTCCATTGCGCCATTGCCGGCGCGAGTCGCGATTACCGAAACGCACGTCGCACCGTAATCAAACGCCAACTGGATCGACTTCAACGCCCACTCGATCACTTCGCCCTCGGACAAGAACGGCGGACGGAGCAGCACGAACGCACGCACGGCAATGTCGTGCTCGACCAGGAATCGCGATGCACGAGCAAAGTCTTCGAGCGTCATTCGCTTGTTCATCTGCGAGAGAACTTCGGGATGAGCGGTCTCCAAACCCATCGCCACTTCGAGCGGTGTGCCCAGCTGTTCTCGGAACCGCAGCACGCGCTCGTCGGTCAACAGCGGGTGATTCTCGACGATGACCCGCTCGAACCGACGTACTCGATCGGCGATCGCTGGCCAGTCGAGCGGCGGGATTGCGCCCGCGTCAAAGAAGTTACCGCTGTTGTAGAGCTTCACGACGCTGGCCGGCGGCAGCCGTTCGAGAGCGATGGCGATCTGCCGAGGGATCGCACCGGCGGGCGTCGGTTCATCCAGCGTGTGTTGCCAGAGGTCGCAGTACACGCAGCGAAACGGGCACTCGGGATTTGCGAGGAAGATTGTGGCGACATCCAGGACTCGCCCATCGGCCTGCCGTTCCGGTTCGACAAATGCCCCGATCGGCTGCCACGGATCAACCGGCTCCTTCGGCCCGCGCGCGGCAAGGATTTCGCGATCGGTCAGTGTCGGGGGCAGAGGCATCGTCACTCGTCGAATTGAAATGTCATGCCGGCTCGCAGGACGTGGATTTTGAGGTTGCGAGCGGCCGCGGGTTCGCCTTTGGACAGTTTCTCGCGGCTGGCTTTGCGGCCGTCGATGACGGTGACGTTGCTGTTGCCGATGACCTCGAACTCGCGGCCACGCACGATCACGGCGGTCTCTTCGTCGATGCCGACACCTATCAAATCCGGATAGTCGATCACCGCCAAGGCCAGCCGATTGAAGCGACCTTTTTGCAAGAAGTGTTGATCGACGATCGCATCGGGCCACAAGCCGAGACCGTTTTGGAGATACGGAGCAGTCCCCGCTTTCAAGCTGTCGAGGTCCGAGCGGCCACCGATCATCGTCTTGCCCATGACGGCCGCTCCCGCACTGGTGCCGCCGACGATCGCTCCCTCGCGGTAACGAGTCCGGATCGTCTCGGCGATGTCGCTGCCCCGGATGTTGTTCATGAAGACTCCCTGCAAGCCGCCAGGGAGCCAGATCAGGTTCGCCTCGCGAATCGTCTTCACAGCGGCGGCCGGTTGCTGCGGATTCACGAGCACGACGTTACTTGCCCCGTTCCGTTTCCACGACGCCACCGAACTGGGCCCGTATTCGAGATTGGCCGCCGGCAGCACCGCGATCTTAGCCGACTTGCCTCCCGACAATTCGAGTGTGCGGTTTACCACCGCAGCGGGAGTCTCGCCGCCACCGATGACGACCAGCCGGCCTTTCAGAAGTTCGGCCTGCGGGTCTGCCAGCAGTGCGGCGGCGATCAGCCAGATGCCCATGAGTCAGTCCCTTTCCGAGAAGCGGTGAGTATGCCTTGTGAATTCGCAATCATTGATGATCAGTGGTCGGTTCGCTCGATGACTCCGGCTTCGGCCGCAAGCGTTCGAGTTGTTCCATGAGTTCGATCTTGTGGACTTCAAGCCGGGCCAGGGTGGCTCGCGAATGCGCTCGAGTTGTGGCCAGATCGCCCAGCGCGAGAACCGCGATCCAAATGCAGAGGCAGCCGATCAAGCACCACAGAATCGTTGGAGCGCGCGGGCCAAGATTCCAAACGACCGGCAAGTCGACCACAGGAATCAACATCCCGACGAGCACGATCAGTCCCGACGTTTGACGGCGACGTCGATAACGCGACTCGAAATGCCGAAGCTCCCGCTGGTCGCTGGCGAAGTCGATCTGTTCACGCTGCAAGACGGCTCGGTGAGACAGTTGCAGCATCACCCCCGCCAGCAGCACGCAGACGCCGAAGATCAGGGTTACGACGTCAGGTCGCAGATTGGGTGGCATGGGAGTGAGATCAGATTCGAGTGTTGAAGTTTCTGGCTCGGCCGAAATCCTATGCACGCTTCGCCGCCAAAAAAACCTTGATCGCTTCGACCTGACGATACTCGCCGCGAGTGCCGCACATTTGGCCGTTTTTGAACCAGCCGGTCCAGCCGAAACGGCACAAGTGCGCCGAATAATAGACGTCAAACCGGTCGGCCCCCTCTGCCATTTCGACCCAGATCGCTTCGAGTCGTCGGTTCTGACCGCGAGTGCCGCAGTAATTCCCGTGATCGACCCAAGGTGTGTCCCCTTTGACCGACAGATGAGCTTTGTACCGCAACGCGACACCTTCGACGGGTGGAGTCACTCGCAGCGTGAAACCTTCGAGTCGGCGACCGGTGCCGGCAGCACCGCACTCGGTGAGCTGCGGTCGCCACGACGTGTCGCCTCGATCTTGCACATGCACGAGCGCCTCAGCCTGTACGAGTTGGCTCGGTTCGGGCAGCATCGCGGATGATTGTCCAGCGAGGTCGCCACGCATGAAACCTTGCAGGTACGCCTCGACTTTTTCGCGGAGCATGCTGAGCCGCAACGCTCGATTCGCATCGCCACTGCTGGCTGTGGCGGCGGCAATCTCACCGAAGGCTCGAATCACTCGGACGAATTGCGGTCCGAGCGGCGTCCCATTGCCGGTGGCGGACTGGAAATACTCCTCACACCAACGGACCACCGCCTCGAACGAATCCGTCAATTTCGCCGACTGGTCCGTACTGTCTGCCATACGTTGATCCTACTTGAGACTGGCTACCTGAGGGCCGGTCGGATTATGAGAGTGACCAGCGTCGGCGTACAGCAGGCCGGAGTCTGGATGCAGAAGGCAGAAGGCATTATGTTTGCGAGTCGTGCTGGAAGAGTAGTGACGGTCATCGCGCTGGTCTCTGGCTTGGCAATCCCGACGGATGCTGTGCGAAGTGAAGACGCCGTCTATCAACACGGTGCGGTCGCTGCCGATCATGCGCTGGCCAGCGAGGTCGGCGTCGAAATTCTCAAACAGGGCGGTAACGTCGTCGATGCGGCGGCGGCAGTCGGCTTCGCACTGTCGGTGCTCCGGCCGGCGAGTTCCGGCATCGGCGGCGGCGGATTCATGCTGATCTGGGACGCCAAGGAGCAACGCTGCATCGTGCTCGATTACCGAGAGCGAGCACCGCTGCGCGCGACTGCCGAGATGTTCGCCGTGGGGCATGTTTCCAACGTGCCCCACGCGAGTGTCTGCGGACCGTTGGCCGCCGCCGTTCCGGGACACGTTGCCGGATTGTGCCACGCGATCGAGAAGTACGGTCGACTGCCGATCGCGAAGGTTGTTGCGCCGGCGATTCGATTGGCACGTGACGGAGTGCCGGCCGACGCGCATTTCGTCAAGACGAGGAAGTCCGCCGTAGCAACATGGTCGAAGTGGCCGAAAGATTTTCGAGACCAGTTCATGGCCTTCCACAATTCGTACCTGTTGACCGGCAAGTCGATCAAAGAGGGAGACACGGTGACGTCCCCACAGCTTCCGGCGCTGGAACAGATCGCCGCTCGCGGAGCTGCCGGGTTTTATTCCGGCCCTGTTGCCGAGTCGCTGTTCGAACTGAGCCGGAAGAACGGCGGGCTGTTCACAGCCGAGGACTTTCGCGACGTGCAACCGGTGCGGCGCGAACCGCTCAAGCTGAGCTATCACGGTTACGACGTGCTGACGATGCCACCACCATCGAGCGGCGGAATCGCGATGGTCACGACGCTGCAAATTCTCGAAGAGTTGGACGCCAAGATGCCAAGTTCTTCGGAAGCGGAGTCCGCTCACCGATTAACCGAAGCCTTCAAGCACGCCTTCGCCGACCGAGCCGAATTCCTCGGCGATGCCGACTTCACCGAGGTGCCCGTATCAAAGCTCATCAGCCGCGAACACGCTCGTGAACTCGCATCGCGGATTGACCTCAAGCACACGCAGCCAACGAAATCCTACGGACGATTTGCGCCGGTCAACGATTCGGGGACGACGCACTTTTCAGTCATCGACGCGGACGGCAACGCGGTCGCTTGTACGGAAACCGTCAACACCGAATACGGCAGTTGGATCGTCGAGCCGAAATTCGGCATCCTGCTCAATAATGAGATGGACGACTTCGCCGCCGTCCCCGGCCAGCCGAATGCATTCGGCCTGATCCAGAGTTCGGCGAATGCGATCGCTCCGCGCAAGAAGCCCTTGTCCAGTATGACGCCAACGATCGTGGTGAAGGACGGCAAAGCAGTGTTCGCTCTCGGTGCCGCTGGTGGGCCGCGAATCATCACGGCCACAACTCAAGTCTTGCTCAATCTGATCCACCGCAACCAGACGCCGGCCGCGGCCGTGCAGGCTCCGCGATTACACCATCAGTGGTTGCCCGATGTGCTCGATTTGGAACCGCGTCTGCACCGTGACTTGCGCGATCCGCTGACGGCGTTGGGGCACAAGGCGCAAGAACGAAGAGGTAATGCAGTCACGCAAGCGGTCTCGCGAACGACAGATGGTCTTCGAGCCGGCAGCGACGCACGCAAAGGGGGCCGGCCAGCGGGCTGGTAGATGACGGTCAACGACGCGCGAAGATTTCAAGAGGAGTGCAAAGTGAAGAGCGCAAAGTGCAGAGTTCAAACTGTAGGCAGACTTGTGTTCTGCACTTTGCACTTTGCACTCTGCACTCTGCACTTTGCAGTGACTCCCCTGGTTGCTGATCAGCCTGTGCTCGCTGCGAAGTCCGCGGGCATTCCAACAAACCTAGATCCGAGTTGGCTCGAATCGACAAAGCATCCGCAGACCGGTTTGCTATCTCGCAACGTTCGACCGGAAGAAGCCGTCGGCTACTTTGCAATTTTGAATCACGCTCGGCAGTTATCGCCGGCCGAACTCAAATCGGCCGCGATCAGGTTTCAGACGGAACGACTCGCCGCGATCCAGCGTGATCCAAATTTCCGATTCTATTTCCGAAAACCAGACGCCGACTTTCCGACGTTCGCGGACCTGCACCGCCATCCCGAGGCGTATCACGGACGGGTGGTCACGTTGCGTGGACATCTGCGTCGTCTGATTTCGTCGCCGGCCGGCGCGAACGCTCACGGCTTGCAACAACTGCATGAGGCGTGGCTGTACGTTGACGGCGCTCAGCAGAATCCGGTCGTCGTCGTCTGTACCGAGTTTCCGCCGAACATTCCGACCGGCAGTGATATTCTCGTCGACTTCGTGTCTGCGACCGGGTACTTCTTCAAGCGATACGGCTACGAGGATCGCTCCGGGCAGCCGCGATTCGCGCCGCTGATTTTGGCTCAGCGGTTGGAGTGGTCTCCGCGACCGACGGGCTCGGACTGGGCGTCCAAAAGGACGATGTTTGGGCTCACGCTGGGAACAGCCGCCGTGATTGCAGGCGGGTTGTGGCTGGCGTCGCGATCTCGTCGGGGGACCGGACGTGGGCGTCCGGTCTACGATTCTCAATCGGTCGAGTGAATGTGACCCGCGCGACTGCTGCGAACGGCATGTGCTGAATGGCCGGCAAGGCTTCTCACAAGACTTGCCGGATCGGTGGAAGGAGCCGTCGAAGTGCGGCGATTCTGGCCGGTTCGAGCAAGTTTCTGTTGAATTCCGTGCGATGAGAGGCGATAAGGTTAATCGTCGCCGTCACGGTGCCTTCCCGTTCCGGCCCCATTGTCTCTCGTAAAGGAACAAGCACATGTTTTCTCGTTGGCGTCCCTGGGCTTTGGTTGGTGCGCTGGCGGTGAGCTTGGTGGCTCCCGGAATTTCAGCGGACTCGAAGAAGGAAACCAAACGGAAAGTCATTCCGGCACAAAAGGTTGACGAGTCGCTGGATCACCTCGACGTGTTCGAGGGGATCGAAAAGGGTGTGCTCGACGTGAAGATGATTCCCAAGGATGCGATGGGCGGCAACATGCTCATCGAGAACAAAGGGGACAAGCCGCTCAACGTAGACTTCCCGGGGGCGTTCATCGGCAAGCAAGTGCTGAAGCAGTTCGGCGGCGGTGGCCAACAAGGGGGCGGTGGTGGCGGTCAGCAAGGTGGTGGTGGCGGTGGCCAGCAGCAAGGTGGCGGCGGCGGTGGTGGCCAGCAGGGTGGAGGTGGTGGCTTCGGTGGCGGTGGTCAACAAGGTGGCGGTGGCGGTGGCGGCGGATTCTTCTCCGTGCCTGCCGACAAAGTTGTACGCGTCACGTATCGTTCGGTCTGTCTCGAACATGGGAAGGCAGAGCCCACATCACGAATGACCTATCGCATCGCCAAAGTCGAGGAGTTCAGCAGCGACCCAGTCTTAACGGAAATTCTGGGGATGGTGTCCGATGGAAAACTCGATCCGCAAGCCGGTCAAGCCGCGACTTGGCATCTCACGGACAAGATGAGCTGGGAGCAACTCGAGGCGAAGTCGATTCCGCACATCGGGCGTCCCGCGTCGCCGTACTTCTCGGCCGAGACTCTGGCTCGTGCGAAGAATATCCACGTCACGGCGGTGGCTCGTGTGAAAGAGCGTGAAGAGAATTCCGGCAAGTCGGCGGTCGCTTCGGCCAAGAACAGCCGTGCCACCTCCGCGACGGTGAAACGCGACTAATTCGTGGCGGGTTTGCACAACCTGCCCGGACGAAGGACAGTTCCAGACAGGCAGGTTGCAAACCTGCCCCACGGCACTCGGCAAGGGACTCACATTCGTGAGTCCCTTTGCATTTCACGAGCAGACTTTCGCCAGCCACCGCCTCTCGGCAGAATGTTGTCCGTTCCCGCCCCGCCTCCTCAGACGATCTCACCCCGACTGCTTCCCGGAGACCTGGTCCATGACTCCGCGATTTCTGTTTCTCGCGACGATGGTTGTCGTGGCGACATCGTTCACGCTGGCCGCTGACAAACTGCCTCCGCCGGCTGACCGCAAGATCGACTTCGCGAAGGATGTCCGCCCGCTTTTGGAAAAACATTGCTGGGGCTGTCACGGCGTGAAGAAGCAAGAATCGGGATTGCGTTTGGATAGCCGCGATGCCCTGTTGCGTGGCGGCGATATCGGTCGGGTGATCGCGGCCGGTGACAGTGAACGGAGCCGTCTGATCGTGCTCGTTTCGGGGACGGACCCCCAAACGGTGATGCCGCCCGATGGTCCACAACTCAAACCGCATGAGGTCGGCATTCTCCGAGCATGGATTGACCAAGGCTGCGTCTGGCCGGCAGACGAGTCGCCAAAGTCGGAAGTCAAAAACACGCATTGGTCGTATCAACCGATTCGTGACGTCGCGCCCCCAGTCGTGAAGAAGGGTGACTGGGTGCGCAATCCGATTGATCAATTTGTGCTGGCCGAGTTGGAGAAACGCGGCATCGCGCCGTCTCCGGAAGCGGATCGTTACACACTGATCCGGCGATTGAATTTGGATCTGCTCGGCCTGTTGCCGACGATCGAAGAAGTCGATGGGTTCGTGAAAGACTCGCGGCCGAATGCCTACGAGATGCTGGTCGATCGGCTGCTCAAGTCACCGCACTTCGGAGAACGCTGGGGCCGGCATTGGCTGGACATGGCCCGCTACGCCGACAGCGATGGCTACGAAAAAGACAACCCGCGTCCCGATGCCTATCGCTGGCGCGATTGGGTCATCGAGGCGATCAACAACGACCTGCCGTTCGATCAGTTCACGATTGAGCAAGTCGCCGGTGACTTGCTGCCGAACTCGACGGCGATGCAAAGACTCGCGACTGCGTTTCATCGGCAGACGCTGACGAACACCGAAGGGGGCACGGACAAAGAGCAGTGGCGAGTCGAAGCCTGCTTCGACCGCACGGAAACGACTGGCGCGGTCTGGTTGGGGCTGACCGTCGGCTGTGCTCGCTGCCACTCACACAAATACGACGCGATCAGCCAGCGCGAGTACTATCAGCTTTTCGCCGCGTTCAACAATGGCGACGAGGAGACGAGCATCGTCCCAAAGTCACCTGAAGAGGTCGCCGCGTATGCAAAAGCCAAGGCCGCGCACGATGCCGAGGTCGCTGACGTCACCGTCAAACTGCGAGCCGAACAAGCGAAGCTCGGCGAGGCGCTCGCGGCCTGGGAGGCCAAGGCGCAAGCGGCGCTTGCGGAATCGACCGCGAAGCCGTTGAAGCTGCACGCTCTGGACGATCTGAAAGTCGAAAGCGACGGCAATGTGACATTCGCTTCTCAAAAGGATGGCTCGTTCTTGGCGAGTGGTGCGAATCCGAACTCTGCGACCTACACGATCAGTGGCAAGACAACGGTTGCTGGAGTGACAGCGCTGCGTCTGGACGTGCTGCCGGATAACTCGCTGCCAGCGAAAGGGCCGGGCCGAGTCGCTCACGGCAACTTCGTGCTCAGTGAGATGATCGTCGAAGTCTCGCCGACCGCCGATTTCGCGAACGCCCGCAAGCTGGAGTTCGCCGGCGCGAAGGCGGACTTCGAGCAAGCCGACAAGCCGTGGCGAGCCGCCGACGTCATTGACGGCAAAGAGGACAGCGGCTGGGCCATCGCGCCGCAGTACGGCAAAGAACATTGGGCGATCTTCGGCCTGAATGAGCCGCTGGTGGTCGATGGCTCGGTGTTTGTCCGCGTGCAACTCCGCCAGTTGTACGGGAAGCAACACACGATCGGCCGGTTCAAGCTCTCGCTGCAAACGGGCATTGAGCCGTCGATCACGTTGCCGGAAAACATCCAGAAGCTGCTCGCGGTCAAATCCGCCCAGCGATCCGCCGAGCAGCAACAACAACTGCTCGACTACTACTCCAGCCTCGATGCGGCCACCAAAACTTTGTTCATGCAACTCGATGATCTCAAAAAGAAAGAGCCTCCGAAGCCGGAACTGACCGTGCGTGTCATCACTCAGCGAGTCAACGATCCGCGCCAAACGTTCGTACTCAAGCGAGGTGAATTCCTGGACCCGATCAAGGAACTGGAGGTCGTCCCGGCTGCGTTCTCCACCCTCCCGCCAATGAAAGCGCGTGACGAAAAATCGAAAGCTGACCGGCTCGATCTCGCCCGCTGGCTGGTCTCGCCCGACAACCCGCTGACTCCGCGAGTGACGGTCAATCACATTTGGCGGCAACTCTTCGGTCGCGGACTCGTCGCCTCGGTCAACGACTTCGGAGTCAAAGGCGAGAAGCCGTCGCATCCGGAATTGCTCGATTGGTTGGCGAGTACGTTTCAAGAGGGGGAGAAGGGGAGAGGGGGAGAGGGGGAGAAAACTCCTTGGTCGCGCAAAGCACTCATCAAATTGATCGTCACGTCCGCGACGTATCGGCAAGCCTCGCGGCATCGCGCGGAGTTGCTCGAAGTCGATCCGCAGAACACGCTGCTCGCCAGACAGAATCGTTTGCGAGTCGAAGCCGAGATCGTCCGCGACCTCAGCCTCGATGTTGCCGGTTTACTGTCCAGAAAGATTGGCGGACCGAGCGTCTTCCCCGCGCTACCGGCCGGCATCACAGACCTCAGCTACGCCGGCAACTTCAAATGGACGAACAGCAGCGGTGAGGACCGAAACCGCCGCGGCATGTACACGTTCTTCAAGCGAACCGCTCCGCATCCGAACCTCACGACGTTTGATTGCCCCGACGCCAACCTGACCTGCGTCGAACGCCGAGCCTCAAACACGCCGCTGCAAGCGCTCATCACGCTCAACAACGAAACTTTTTTGGAAGCTTCGCAAGCGTTCGTGAAACGGCTACAGGCTCAACCTGCGACCGATGACAACGCGCGGCTGACTCAAGCCGTCCGTCTTTGCCTCGCCCGATCACCGAGCGACCGCGAACTCCACCATTTGACCCAACTGCTGACCGCGAATCGCGAGTTTTATCAAGCTCACCAGGACGACGCCAAAAAACTCAACGGCTCGGTCGAGATCAGTGGTGCTTCACCAGACGAGACTGCGGCCTGGATCGCGACCGCTCGAATCCTTTTGAATCTCGACGAATTCATCACACGGGAGTAACTGGCATGACTCCGTTTCTGGATCACATCGAACGCACTCGGCGCGATTTTCTGACCTCCTCCGCTTGTGGCCTGGGGGGGGCTGCGCTGAGTGCGATGCTCTCGAACGATGGCGTTCTAGCCGCTGACTCTGCCGCGAATCCGTTGGCGATCAAGCCGCCGGCGTTTGCTCCGAAGGCGAAAAACTGCATTTTCCTGTTTCAGGCGGCCGCTCCGTCGCATCTGGATTTGTACGACCCGAAGCCGAAGCTCAACGAGTTGGACGGCAAGCCGTTGCCCGCCTCGATGCTGGAGAAAGTTCGATTCGCGTTCATCAAGAAAGAGGGTGCGGTGCTGATGGGCTCGCCGCGCAAGTGGACCAAGCACGGCGAGTGCGGCACGGAGTTCTCGGAATTCGTGCCGAACATCGCGACGTGCGCCGACGACATCCTGATGATCCGCTCGATGTATTCCGAGCAGTTCAATCATCACCCCGGCCAACTGCTGCTGAGCTGCGGCCGAGCGACGTTCGGCTTGCCGAGCATCGGCTCCTGGCTGACCTATGGCTTGGGCAGCGAGTCGCAAAACCTACCTGGCTACGTCGTGCTGAATAGCGGCCGTGGCTCAAGTGGCGGAGCGTCGCTGTGGAACAACGGCTTCCTGCCGTCGTATTATGCGGGGGTGGTGTTCCGAAATCAGGGCGAGGCGGTCCTGAACTTGTCGAATCCCAGCGGCCTGCCAGCGGAGCTGCAACGACGCGGACTCGACACGCTCAAGTCGCTCAACGAGAACCGACTCTCGGAGATTCACGATCCGGAAATCGCATCGCGCATCGCCAGCTACGAACTCGCGTTTCGGATGCAGTCCGCCGCGCCGGAGTTGATTGATCTCAATAGTGAATCGAAGCCGACTCTCGACGCTTACGGCATCGACCGCGCCCAGCATCCGCAAGCGACCGGGCGCGGCAATGTGCTCGACGCACATCTCTCGTTCCCACGCAACTGTCTCCTCGCGCGGCGACTGGTCGAGCGCGGCGTCCGCTTTGTGAACATCATCTATGAGGCTTGGGACCAGCACAGCAATCTTGAAGGCGACCTGCGGTACAACTCCTGGGTGGTCGATCAGCCGATCGCCGCGCTCATCAAAGACCTCAAGCAGCGCGGCTTGTTCGACAGCACGCTGATCGTCTGGGGAGCCGAGTTCGGCCGCACGCCTCTTGGAGAGAATCGCGTGCCGGGAACGCCGCCATCGGGACGCGACCACCACCCATTCTCATTCACGCTGTGGATGGCCGGTGGCGGCATCAAGGGAGGCCAAGTCTACGGCGAATCCGACGAGATCGGCTGGGGCGTTGCCAAAGACCCTGTCCACGTCAACGACTTCCATGCCACGCTGCTGCACCTGTTCGGCCTCGACCACTTGAAACTGACGCACCGTTCTCAAGGCCGCGACTTCCGCCTGACCGACGTCGGCGGCAAGGTCATCGACCGTTGGTTGGCGTGACCGGTCCTAAGGAGGATGAGATAGTCGACGACAGCATCTTTGGCCTGATGCTGATCATTATCTCCGCCGTCTTTGGACCAATTGCGGTGACTTACCGTCTTCGGAGCTAGACGGATGAGAAACCCGACCGATGGCAAGAGGGCGTTTGGATTCTGTTTGGTCTCAGGCTGAGCGCGGTGCCCTGTGTCGTTAGCGGGGTCGTCTGGATGATCGACTCGCAACGAATAACCTGGTCGGCGATGCCGATTCCGGTTTGGCTGCGTTGGGCAAGCGTGGCGATTGCGGGATGCACCGGCCTTCTGGTGTGGTGGACCTTTCAAAACCTCGGCAAAAATCTGACAGACACCGTCGTCACGAGACGCGATTCTTCGTTGTTCACCAGCAGCCCGCATCGCTTCGCCCGGCATCCGTTGTATCTCGCGTTCCTGCTCGGCCTCATCGGCGTCGGCTTGGCAACGGCCAATTGGTTCGTCCTGTTGGTGGGTTTAGTTCCGTTCGGGTTCATCGTCGCTCGCACCCGAATTGAAGAAGCGAAATTGGTTGAGCGGTTTGGCGTCGAGTACCAGGAATACATGCTCCGCGTGGGCCGATTGTTCCCACGAATCAGGTGGTGAGCGATCGTCGCCCTCGATCGCCGAAGCTCGTCAGTCTCGCAGCAGAAACTCCTGCACACGCTCAAGCGGAAGATTCAGCCACAAGGCGATTTCTTCTGGTGCGAAGCCAGTTCTCATCAGTCGCTGAATCATGCCCCGCTCGTCCTCCGAAACGCGCCGCGTGCGATGTAACGGTGTGATCGTTTCACGCGCCGGGGGCGAATCTGCGGCCATCGTTTCGTGGGCGGTCTCCACCATCGGCTCGTGCGACCGGTCTTCCGTCGTGGGAAGTTCTGCCGCTCCGATCACCTGCGGGAAGTCTTGCAGCACCGCCTCCCATTCGGCGATGTCATCGTCGAGGTCGTCTCCCAAGGCATCGAGAATCTCCCGATAGGCTGCCGCGCGAGACTCCGGAGAGGTTGCAGGTGGAGCGGCGTTGCCGCGACGTGCTCCACTCGGACTGTTGGCGTTGGCCGCACATGGCACGTCTCGCTCGACTTTGCCGCGCCGACTCAGCGTTACTCGCAGTTGCTCCGACAGAACGACCAGCAAGCCGGCGATCAAGCTCGCACCAGCAATCGCTCCCGCAATGATGAATGGCGACATCCCGTTGTCTCCCGTCCTTGGGCTTGGTTTGTAGGATGGGCACTCCTGCCCGTCCTATGTTTCGCGAAAAGAGGACGGGCAGGAGTGCCCATCCTACGACGCGATCAATGTTTCTTCTTCTTTTTCTTCTTTTCGTGATCATGGTCATGGCTGTGATCATGGTCATGTCCGCCGTCGTGATCGTGTGAATGATCGTGGTCATGGCAGACATCATGGTCGTGGCTGCGGTCATCGTCATGCGAATGAGCGCGGTCGTGGTCGTGGCCATGGCCATGGTCATGGTCATGGTCATGCTGCTCAAATACGGCTTCGAGGTGCTTGGCATAAGCCTGCTCGGCTGTGCGATAAACCTCGCGAATCGGTATTCGGCGTTCGGCAGCGATCTTCGCGCAGGAGTCGAATTCTGGCGTAAACAGCGGCCGTTCGCCGTGACGCCAGCCGAGCTTGCCATGCAGTTGGCCGATCGGAGTTTCAATGACGCACGATTGCCGAGCACGCTTCGAGCGTTGCATCAACGAGCGACGGATGCCGAACGTCGCAGTCTCGGTGAAGATAATGTCTTCCATCTGGTCCATGTCAGACGGTCGGCAGAGGACGCTCAGCAACACGCCGGGGCGATTCTTTTTCATTTGGATCGGTGTCGTGAAAACTTCAACCGCTCCCGCCTCGAACAGTTTTTGTTTCGTGTATCCGATGACCTCCGGCGAAACATCGTCCAGGTTCGTTTCGAGTTGAATGACCTCGTCCGATTCCGGCAGCGTCGTGCTCTCGCCGACGAACAACCGCAGGAGGTTGGCTCGATCGGGGAAGTCGCGGCCACCCGCTCCGTAGCCGATCGCCTCGACGGTCATCGGCGGCAAGGCCGAATACCTCGTGACGAGGGCTTTCAGAATCGCGGCACCGGTCGGTGTGGTCAGTTCGGCTTCAATCGGCAGATCGACCAGTGGGATTCCTTTGAGCAACTCGGCCGTGCCGGGAGCTGGCACTGGGCAGATACCGTGAGCAATCTCAATCCGTCCGCGTCCCGTCGGGACCGGGCTGGAGATGACTTCGTCGACTCCGAGCAAATCAAATCCAATCGCCGCCCCGACGATGTCCACAATCGAGTCGATCGCGCCGACCTCGTGGAAATGAATCTTGTCGAGCGTCGTGCCATGCACGCGGGCCTCAGCCTCGGCGATGTGCTGGAAGATTTTCAGAGCAAGTTTCTTTTGCGATTTGGTCAGCTCCTCGGCTCCCTCGATCAGTTTGGTGATGTCGGCGAGGTGTCGGTGAGCGTGTTGTTCCGGGTGCTGGACTTCGATCTGCAACGCTCGGAAGCCCCCTTTGACGACCGTCTCGACATGCAGTTCGACGTCCGGCAGACCCAGCGAATCAATCCCGCGCACGATCGTTTCGACGTCCGCTCCGGCGTCGATCAGCGCCGCCAAAGTCATGTCGCCGCTGATGCCGCAAATGCAGTCGAGATACGCAATCCGCACGGTGAAGTCCTTGAGTTTCGAGGGCTGATCATTGAGGCGGCGGATTCTAGTGGTGGTCGGAATGCCGACCAATGGCAATCGGTGGCAATCTCGACGACACAAAAACGGTAACACGGCTGTCGGCGATCGGCTCACGGCGTTCGGCCGGCCGCCGAATGCCGACAGCCAATTGCCGTTGTACCGTTTTTGAATTTGGCGTGTACGTGGATAGCCGCCAGGATCGCTTCTACAATCCGAGCGTCTTGTAGCGCCGCCGGAACGGAAGCCCGATCCGACGGCGTTTTGCTTCAACGAAAGCGAGATCGTGAGCGATACCTCAGCGAATCCGACAGCAGTGGACTTGCCGCGCATCGAGCGGGCGGTTCGTGAAATCTTAGCCGCGGTCGGTGAAGACCCGAACCGTGAAGGATTACTCGAGACGCCCGGCCGAGTCGCGCGGATGTACGCCGAGTTGTTCTCTGGCCTGCATTCCGAGCCGGCTCGGCACCTGCAAAAAGTCTTCACGGAAGATTACGACGAACTGGTGCTCGTGCGCGACATCACGTTCAACAGCATGTGCGAGCACCACCTGTTACCGTTCATCGGCAAGGCTCACGTCGGCTACTTGCCCAATGGCAAGATCGCCGGGTTGAGCAAACTGGCTCGTGTCGTCGAAGAGGTCTCGCGCCGGCCGCAGGTGCAGGAGCGGATGACGCACACGATTGCCGATTTGCTGCACAAGGAACTCGACGCGAAAGGAGTCGTCGTTGTGCTGGAGGCGGAGCACTCCTGCATGTCGATTCGCGGCGTGAAGAAGCCCGGCAGCATTACGATTACCAGCGCGGTGCGCGGCCTGTTTCTCACGAATCAATCCAGCCGCGCCGAAGTCATGTCGCTGATCAATCAGAGGTAGCTGACGACATGATTGCTCAGTTTGCATTGCGTCTGATCTGCGGCATGAGCCTGATGTGGGCACTGATGCCGCGTCGCCAAGTGACCTCTGGATTCTTCCGAATTCAGATGCTGGTGGTCATGGGGTTAGGGGTGCTCGCGTCGCTGAGTGCATCGATGCAGGCGCAGTCGGCAATTCGTGAGGCGGGATCATCGGAATTGGCTGCGGTTCTCCCGTCGCCATTCTTGGCGAGTTTGCCGGAGGGACTCATCGCGGCCATGGGATTTGTCGGTTCCGTTTTTTGGACGCTGGAACGGCGAAGAGCTGGGGCACTTATCGGATTTGTCGTGCTGGGTCTTTCCGCCGAATTGATTGCGGCTCCAATTGCGAACGCTGGTTCCGACTTTTATGGCATCGGATTTCGCGACACGATTTTGAAATTCGGTGCCCCGACGGTGTCATCCGCATGTCATCCGCTGCTGGCGGTTGCGTCGGAATTCGTTGGTGCGGCGGTCTTGGGAAGCACGGTCGTGGGGATGTTGCTGGGGCACTGGTACTTGACGACACCAACGATGTCGATTGATCCGTTGAAGCGGCTCAATCTGTTTCTGGGCATCGCGGGTGTGCTGCGGTTCGTGGTCTCTGCTGTGATCGTGCTCATGTTTATGGGCGGGGCGATCGATGCGAACGATCGAATCACCAGTTTGTCGGCGGCACCGAGTACTTGGATTGGACTCCGGTGGCTGGCGGGGGTCATCGGGCCGCTTGTCGTCAGCCTGATGGTTTGGCGAATCTTGAAGTACCGCAACACGCAGGCGGCAACCGGCGTGTTGTTTGTCGGTGTGATCTTGGCATTCATCGGAGACATGACGGCGGCGTTGCTGCTCAGCGAGACGAAGTTGCCGTTGTGAACCGCCAATCAAAAATCAAAAATCGAAAATTTTCATGTGGATCGTCTTTGAATGTCCGTCGTGTCATGGCCAGAACGTCACCGAAGTCGGCGGCGAAACGATCGCATTGCGCTGCTCGGCATGCGAGTGGGAGCGACCGGTGGCCGAGGAACATCGTGCGGCGAGCGAGCCGGCGGATTGTGTCGTCTGCGGCTGCGGAGACTTGTGGCGACAGAAGGATTTTCCGCAGCGTCTGGGAATCCTGATGGTCGGCACCGGAGCGTTGGTGAGTACGATTTTCTGGTGGTACATGATGCCGGCTTGGGCGATCGGCGTGTTGCTGCTGTTCGCGTTGCTGGATGGGGTGCTCTACACTTTGATGCCTGATGTGTTGGTGTGTTATCGGTGCCATGCTCGGCACCGCCACACGCCGCTCAACGGACGGCACGAACGGTTCAGTCTCGAAACGCACGAGCGTTACCGGCAGGAGGAGATTAGGCTGGAAGAGATGGGACGGAAGCCTGAAATTCGAAACTCAAACTCCGAAGTTTGAACAAGCTCCTCTTCGGATTTCGAGTTTTGGAATTCCTGGAGGGATCACTTTTGGACGACCAGCGGCAGCGCATCGTCGAGGACTTGTCGGGCGTGTTCGCGGGTGAGATCGCCTGCGATGCGCTCACGGTCGCGATGTTTGCCAGCGATGCGAGTTGGTATCAGATTGAACCGCTGGGAGTCGCGTTTCCGTCCAGTCGCGACGATGTCATCACGCTCGCCAAGTACGCGGCCGAGAAAAAGATTCCGCTGATTCCGCGCGGATCTGGTTCCAGTGTGACGGGTGGTGCTCTCGGACTCGGATTGATCGTCGATTGTTCGCGGCATCTGACGAAGATCGAGCCGCTCGGCCCCGACACCGTGCGTGTCGAGGCGGGTGTGGTGCTCGACGATCTGAATCGCGTGCTGCGTGAACAGGGCCGCTACTTTCCACCGGACCCGTCGAACCCCGCAGTCACGACGATAGGCAGCATGTTGGCAACGGATGCGGCGGGGTCTCGCTCGATGCGTGTTGGTTCGACGCGCGACCATGTTCGGTCCATTGAAGTTGTTCTGCCCGGCGGCCAGTGTGTCGAACTCGGCAACGAACCGCTCGAAGGAACTGCCTCCTCCAAGGAAACTGGCAAACCGGCGGTCGAGTCTTTGCTGAGCGATCCGTTGGGAGCGGTGACGGACAGCGTCACGGCACTGGCCGCCTCGTTGCTGAGAGGCAGCGGCGCCGGCCTGAAGGCGACCGAGGCTGAGGTTCGACAAGGGCTCGTCAGCCGCTTGGCACGCATCTTGTCCGAAGGCGAGAACCTCATTCGTGAGAAGCAACCGCCAATTCCCCGGAATTGTTCCGGATACTTTTTGCGCGGCGTGTTGTCGCGGACGCATTTGCATGCCGCGCGGTTGCTGGTCGGCTCCGAAGGAACGCTGGGCCTGTTCACGGCGGCGACGTTGCACACGGCACCGCTGCCAACCGGTCGCGGAGTCGCATTGCTGGTGTTCACCAGCTTGGATGCGGCCGTCGATGCGGTTCACGCCTTGAGCGATCAGCTTCCCAGCGCGTGCGACTTGCTCGACCGGCGACTGCTGACGCTTGCACGCGAGGCCGATGCTTTTTTCACGCACATCATCCCACCGACCGCCGAGGCGGCGTTAATCATCGAGCAGACGGGCTTCAGCGAGACTCAAGCTCGTGACCGAATTCGCTTCGCGGTTGAGACGGCGAAACGCTTCGACGGTCACTTGGCGGCGGACGCCTACGACTACGACTCTGCCGAAATGCTGTGGTCTTTGCCGCGCAAAGTCGTGCCGCATCTCAATCGCGTGCAGGGAGCGATCCGTCCGCAGCCGTTCGTCGAAGCATTCGCGGTACCGCCGGAGAAGCTGCGTGAGTTTCTCGGCCGGATGCAGCGAGTCCTGCAAAAGCACGAGGTGATCGCGTCGTTGTACTCGCATGCGGCGGCGGGGCAGATTCACTTGCGGCCGTTTCTTCCCAATCCGACTCCGGCCAACGGCCCGCGAATCGAGGCACTTGCGCGCGACTTGTACCAATCCGTCTTCGAGGTCGGCGGCACGATCAGCGGCGAGCACGGCGACGGCCTGTCACGCACCAGCTTTCTTCGTTCCCAGTACGGTTCGCTGTATCGAGTCTTTCAGCAGGTCAAGGACATCTTCGATCCGCTGCACTTGATGAACCCCGGAAAAATCGTCAGCGACGATCCACACTTGACGATCAAGAACCTTCGTCCGGCGGCTGGGCCGGGAGACCCGCGCCAAGTGCTCGGCGCGGGTCTCCCGGCCCCGCCGCTGATCGAGCTGAATTTGAAATGGACGCCAGACGAACTGCTGACGGAAGCAGCAACCTGCAACGGCTGCGGCATGTGCCGCACGCAAGCCCCCGAGTTGCGGATGTGCCCGTTCTTTCATGTCGATCCGACCGAGGAGGCTTCTCCGCGCGCGAAAGCGAACATCGTCCGTAATTTCTTGGCCGGCCATTTGTCGCCGCAGGAATTCGCCTCGGCGGAAATGAAGCGAATTGCCGATCTTTGCTTCAACTGCAAGCAATGCGAGTTGGAATGCCCCGCGAACGTCAACATCCCGCAAATGATGATCGAGGCGAAAGCCGCGAACGTTGCGGAACATGGCCTCGATCGGGCCCACTGGATTCTGTCCCGAGCGTACTCGTTCGGTGCGATCGGCTGCCTGTTGAGTTGGTTCGTGAATTGGAGCTTGAACAACCCGGCCTCGCGGTGGCTGCTGGAGCGGTTTGTCGGTATTCATCGGCAACGCAAGCTTCCGACGTTCGCTCGCAAGCCGCTGCTGGACTCGATCCCACGCGAGCTGACGGAAGTCCCCCACGATTTTGGCAAGGATCGGCCCGTCGTCTATTTCGTCGATCACTTCGCAAACTACCACGACCCGGAACTCGGCCGAGCGTTCCTGGCGATCCTCGATCACAATGGCGTTCGCGTGCATGTCCCGGAAGATCAAACGATCTCCGGTATGGCGATGATCTCGGCCGGCGACATCGGTGCCGCTCGCAAAGTGGCTGAGAAAAACATCCGCGAGTTGTCCGAACTCGCGCGCGAGGGAATCCCGATCATCTGCACCGAACCTGCTGCCGCTCTCTGTTTGAAGTACGAATACCCACGACTGTTCGACCACCCTGACGTGCAAGTCGTGGCCGATCAAGTTGTCGAGGCAACTGACTTCCTCGCAGGGTTGCTCGCCAAAAAACAACTCCGAACGGACTTCGGCCCGCTGAAATTGACCGCGGCCTACCACACTCCGTGCCATCTGAAGGCCTTGCATCACGGCAGCCCGGTGCTCAAGCTGCTGGAGCAGATTCCCGAATTGGAAGTTTTCGCCATCGAGAAAGGTTGCTCCGGCATGGCCGGCGCGTTTGGCCTGACTCGCGAGAACTTCGACACGTCGCTGCGCATCGGCCACGACCTGATCCAGCACATGCGAGAAACCGACGTCAACATCGGCCTCACCGAGTGCAGTAGTTGCAAGATGCAGATGGAGCAAGGCACAAACATTCCCACTCTGCATCCGTTGAAATTGCTCGCGATGTCCTACGGACTGATGCCAGAAATTCACCAACGCCTCCAGCGAGCCACCAAGAAACTCGTCGTCACATGAAAACGGCTGTCAAATTTTTCGCTCGGGCCCGTGATCTCGCGGGAACGATGTTGCTCGAACTCGACCTTTCGGAATCCGCAACCGCCGCCGACCTGCGAGCAGTTTTGGGTGTGCAAGTCCCCGCGCTGCAGCCAATCCTGCCGAGCCTGCTCATTGCGGTCGGCAACGATTACGCTGCTCCCACCACACGAGTCGCCGGCCGCACGGACCTCGCTGTTTTCCCACCCGTCAGCGGCGGCTGATGAAATTCCTACCGATGATTCAACTCACCCACGAACCCATCGACTTTGCCGCGCTGACTGAGTCCGTCCGATCGACACAGGCCGGTGCCGTCGTACTGTTTCTCGGTACAGTTCGCGAGATGACTCACGGTCGCCAAACCGTCGCGCTGGATTACGATGGCTATCCGGAAATGGCCCAAGCGAAGTTGAAAGAACTCGAAGCGGAAGCCCGCACACGCTGGCCCGTCATCGAAGCGGTAATCGTGCATCGGTTGGGACATCTTGAGCTTGGCGATGTCAGCGTCGCCGTGGCCGTGAGTTGTCCCCATCGACACCAGGCGTTCGATGCGGGAAGATTCCTGATTGACCGGCTGAAGGAAGTCGTCCCAATCTGGAAAAAAGAAAACTGGATCGACGGCAGCACCGAATGGGTGCATCCGGGGACGGATGAGGCAGTAGGCAGTAGGCAGTAGGCAGTAGGCAGTAGGCAGTAGGCAGTAGGCAGTAGGCAGTAGGCAGTAGGCAGTAGGCAGTAGGCAGTAGGCAGAAAGCGATCGAGTCATGTCGTCTCAACTGGTCGATTCGTTCGGCCGCGAACATACGAACCTGCGCATCAGCGTCACCGATCGCTGCAACATCCGTTGTTTCTACTGCATGCCCGCCGAGAATGTGCAGTTCATGGATCGCAAGGACTTGCTGACCTTCGAGGAAATGGAACGCTTCACGCGGATCTGTGTGGGACTGGGTGTCAACAAAGTGCGGCTGACCGGAGGCGAACCGCTCGTGCGCCGCGACCTACACAAGCTGGTGGCGATGATCGCGGCAATTGACGGCGTTCACGATATCGGCATCACGACCAACGGCATCTTACTGGCCGATCAAGCTCAGCAGTTGTGGGACGCCGGCCTGCGGCGGATCAACGTCTCGCTCGATGCGCTTGATCCGGTGAAGTTCAAAGAGATCACGCGCCGCGAGGGCTACGAGCAGGTCATCGAAGGCATTCAAGCCGCTCAACGAGTCGGTTTCGATCCAGTCAAAATCAACGCAGTGTCCGTGCGGGGGATGACCGAGGACGAGATCGTGCCCTTCGGGAAGTTCGCCCGCGAAACAGGCGTCGAACTGCGGTTCATCGAGTTCATGCCGCTCGACGCCGACAACGCTTGGGAACGTGACAAAGTTCTGTTCGCTCACGAAATCATCGAGCGGCTGTCGGCCG
>CAMDRI010000054.1 GCA_945906725.1 Candidatus Kuenenia stuttgartensis
CCGAAACCGCTCGAACCGCCCACGCCACTCCGAAACCTTCCGCCCATCCGCTCGACGCGACATGACGCCTCCAAGTTGAAAAGGTTGTGAATCAACAACCCCGCCAACTTACTCGACGCGTCAAGATTGGTGCTGATGAGCGCTCACGGACGCGAAACGATCAAGACGCCGAACCAAGACCCCGCAACGCGGCAGAAGGGCAGCCGTGCGACGTGGACGCTCAAGCCGCTCAAGTTTGATGAACTCCCTGCCGCTGTGGAACTCGCACGGGAACGCCTGAAAGACAACCCGACGTTCCTGGCTCGGCAAGAGCGGCTCGGCATCGAACGAGCGTTGTCCTACAAGGTGGCAGTCACGACCGGGCTGCGGCGCGGTGAACTCGCCTCATTGACGGTCGGGCAACTCGACCTCGACGGCAACTTCCCGCACATCAGGTTGAAAGCGGCCGACGAAAAGAATCGCCAAGGGAATTCGATCCCGCTGCGGCGCGACGTGGCCGACGAACTGCGGGAGTGGGTGGCGAGCCTGTCTGATCGTGCGGCCGGCTCGGCGGACGTGCTCGCCTTTCGTCGTGATGCTGTCGCGAAACTGCCTGCCTCAACGCGGCTGCTCAAGATCCCGAAAGCGTTCTGCCGGATTCTCGACCGCGACTTGAAGGCGGCCGGCATCCCGAAGCGTGACGACCGAGGCCGCACGATCGACGTTCACGCATTGCAACACACGTTCGGCACGATGTTGAGCAAGGCCGGAGTCTCGCCAAGAGTCGCACAAGCCGCGATGCGGCATTCGAGCATCGACCTGACGATGAACGTCTACACGGACCCGCGACTGCTGGACGTGCAAGGCGCGGTCGAATCTCTGCCGTCGATGTCCGTCACGTCCGACCCCACGGAGAACCGGCAACGTATCGCGGTTGGGGCCGAGAATTTGGTTGCACCACTGGTTGCACCAACTCGTGACTTTTCGAGAGATTTGCAGTCAACGCCTGTCACTCTGGCCGCATTTTCACAAGAGAGCGACTTCGCCGAGACGCTCGCCGCAACTGCTGTTGCTGACAATGAAAAACGCTCGCTGTCACAGACTGACAGCGAGCGTTCAAAATCGGGCTGGCGGGATTTGAACCCACGACCTCCTACACCCCAAGCAGGCGCGCTAGCCAGACTGCGCTACAGCCCGTGAAAAAATCGGATTTGGCATGAGTGACCGTTGGTCCTCTCAATGCCTCGCCGATGGCGGGCGGAGTTATCGCAGTGGGACTCGTGAAATACAAGCGCGACAACGTTTGTGTGTGAGCATGTTACACCGAGGGGCTGATGTTGGATTCGGGCGGTATCGAAGCGGCTGAGAACTGGCGGGCTATGGTCTGACGGTAGCTCTTGAAGCGTGGGTCGCCTTCGATCTCTTTGAGTTCTTCGCGGAGTTCCTCGCGCGTCATTTGCAAGGAGCGCTCGAAGCGCCAGCGTTGCCAGGCGTAGTCCAGTGCGGCGTATGCCAGCAGGGCCAGAGTGACGTGAGCGACAAGTTGCATGGTGGCTGAGCCGAACTCCGTGAGTTGACTCGAGACGTCAGTGGACTGGCTGGCGGACGATCTGAGTAATTGCGGTGACACGGCCAAACCAATCACACCGACGACAATGATGACCTTCATGGTCAGCCTCAGAGCGCGGCCGATCGTCGCCAAAGTTGCCAAACGTTGCAGTCCCGCGAGCGGCGACAGTCGCGACCACTGAGGTGCTGAATTCTCCCAGCGCCAGAACCAGCCGATTTGAGAAAAATGAGCCACCAGAAGCAGGGCGGTGACGGTCACCAGCGGCCAGCTTGCGGACGCAAGAAACGTCCACGCCAAGTCTCGAAGCTGAACAATCGCCGTTGAGGTTAGGAGTGCGGTCTGGCCGGCGTGTTCCAGCGTGGCTCGAAGTGAGGAACTGGCGGTGGTCGCAAACTTCACGAACCACCAGGAGAGTACGCTCCAGATGGCCACCAGGCGCGCCGCGGTGAGCAATTCGACGCTGTGCGCGACCAAGCCGCGCTCACGAGCTTGCCGTCGATGACGCTCGGTCGGGCGTTCGGTGCGGGCCTCAGAGTTTTCGTCGAGCAGTGCCATTGAGAGGATTCAGCGAGATGTGTTCGAGTTGTTGGCCAGAATCGTGATGCCCTCTCGGACGGAATCGGAGATCGCTTGCTGGATGCCGGACAAACTCGCCACCAGCACGAGAGCGGCGACGATCGGCCGTGTCGTATTGCCGATACAGGTCGATGCTCCCGGCAGTCCGGCGGCACCGAGCAATCCGAAGCCCAAATTGATGAGCGTCATTGTCGCCAGTGCCGGCGCGATCAACAGCAGCGAGAGTTGGCAAGATTGTTGGAGGAGTTCGGCCACGACGTTGGATTCCCAAACTCCGGCCGCAGCGCCGAGCGGCCAAGCTCGAAAGCTGTCGGCCAGAATCTTCACCGCTTGCAGGTGTCCGTTGATGGGTGAGCAGAGCAAAAAACATGCAGCACCCCACAGCGTGAGCCAACGCGCGAGCGGCGAGCCGCCGAGCAGATCGGCGTCCTCGTCGGCAGGCAAAGCGTGTTGTTGGTCGAGTAGGCGTCCTGCCAGCGGAATGGCCCACAGGATCAGCAGCGATCCGCAGCCGAGCATGAATCCCAAACCAACTTCTGTGGCGGCGGCCGGCACGAAGCTCGCCGGATCAAAAGCAGTCAACATTGTCGTGCCGACCAACGGAGTCAGCAGCAACGAAAGAACCAGAGCCAATCCGAAACGTGCTTGCCAAGGCAAGATCGCTCGACCGAGCAACGGCCCGACTGCGAGCAGTCCTGTCACTCGCGCTAGAACCAATCCAAACATTGCGAGTTGTCCCGTCCACGGAGTCAACCACACGGCCAGATCAGCGAGAGCGAATTGCGGCATGGCATCACCCTCCGTGCGGAATGGATTCGATCAGCAACCGAGCGAACTCCGTCAACCGCGAAGCCATCCATGGGAGTAACGCAGCTCCGGCAAACACGGCGGCGAACAATTTCGGGACGAAGCTCAGAGTTTGATCGCTCAATTGAGTCGCCGCTTGAAACACACTGACGAGCAAACCCACTACCAGACACACCGCCAGCAGAGGACCGGCGATGTGCAGCGCCAGCCAGAGCGAGTTGCGGGTGAGTTCGGTGGCTTGATCGGGAGTCATTTCAGAGGTCAGAGGTCAGAGGTCAGAGGTCAGAGGTCAGAGGTCAGAGGTCAGAGGTCAGAGGTCGTCCGGTTGGCCGCTGACTTCTGATCTCTGACTTCTTTTTCAAGAGACGCTGGCGAGCAACATGCCGACGGTCAGGAACCAGCCGTCGATGAGCACGAACAGCAGGAGTTTGAAGGGCAACGCAACGGAACTGGGTGTCATCGTCGTCAGGCCCAGCGCGGTCAGCACGGAGGCGATGACGAAGTCGATCACCAGGAATGGCAGGAACAATTGAAAGCCGATCAAGAAACCGGTTTTGAGTTCGCTCAGCAGAAATGAGGGCAATAGGACGGAGATGGGTACGTTGTCGTAGCTCTTCGGTTCGGGTTCGTCGGTTTCGCCGGCGTGCTGACGTTGCAGGTCCAGCAGCATCCAGACGCCGTCAGCGTTTCCAGAGGCTTCGATTTGGCGGCTCATGAAGCGGCGAATCGGCGCGATCATTTTCGGCAGCGCCTTTTCGAACGCGGCCGTCGAGTTCTCGGCGGATGCGGATTTTGAATACGGCTTCCAACCGGACTCATACGATTCTCTCCACACGGGAGCCATCACGGTGAAGGTCAGGAACAGACTCAAGGCCATCAGAATTTGATTGGGTAAGACCTGCGGTGTGCCGAGCGCCTGCCGCAACAAGCCAAGCACGACCGCGAAGCGGACGAAGCAGGTGCTCATCAGCAGCACGGCTGGGACGAGGCTCAGCACGGTCGCACCAATCAACCACGGCAATGACGCCGACAACGATTGCGGGGTGACGAGGTTGGTAGGCTCAAACGGCGCGGCTTCGGCAGCGAACGCCGTCGATTTCATCAGTACGAGCAGGCCAAACGAGATCAGCCCAACCAACCCGAAGCGTATGCGAGGGTGAACGCTTCGCCACGCTTTGCTACGAATCACGACGATTGAGTATTCGCCCTCGTTGACGCTTCGGGTTAGTGACGTCATGGACGCACCTCCGACATCGAAGTGGAGGTGACGGATCGAGCGAACATCAGCCGCGCGTCAAGTCGATCGTCGAGTTCGTTTGGAAGTGCGACTTTTGTGGGAGGAGACGCTTTTGGCTTTGAGCCAGTCGGCTTGTGCAACATCGACCGAAACGTTTCGACGAGTGTTTGGTCTCGTTGTGTCGAGCGGCACAGGCCGGCGAGGCAGTCGATCTCGACCGGGTCAGTGATCTCGGCAAGCGTCTGCAGGCCATGTGGCGACTGGCTCAGCACGAGCAACCGCGAACCGCAGCGAGCCAGCATAACCGACGTGCGCGGGTCGATCGCTTTGCGGCCGAGTACCTCAAAGACCTCGCTGGGCAACCCGCGCGCGGCGGCCGGTGATCGGGTCTTCAACCAGCGAGCACCGACGACGATCAGTCCGACGACGAACAACAACGGCCACACGGTTGCCGACCAACTGGTCGTGGCGTTGCCAGAAGCGCGATTCGCGTCACGTGTCGCGGCGGCCGAGCGGCGTGGCAAGGGCGTTTCGTTGGACGTTGGCGGCGTGTCAGTGACTCTTGTCGAGGCGTCGGAACCTTTTTTTGTTTCCAGCGCTGTTCGTGATCCACGCACAGTTTCGAACGGTGTTTCGAGACGCTCGGATTCGTTGTCAAACACGAACGCGCCGGATCGTTCGTCGGCCAGGCTGGTTGAAATACCGATCGCGAACCAAGCCACCAGTAGCAACAACAGTTCCACGATGCGGACACCAAGCTGACCGTTGACGACGACCAACTCACCGCGTGCGACGGAACGGCCTTCGACGACGACATCGAGCGGTTCGTCCGCGAGTTGATCCAGCCGCAATGAGTCGCCCGGTTGCAACGGCTGTGTCGCGAGGTCGATCGTGGTTCGTCCAAACTCCAACGTAACGGAGACCGAGTCTTGTTCGGTTTCGCCAATATCTTTCTCGGATTGCAATTCCGCGTCGATCATGGCAACCCAGCGATTCACGTCGGCGGACGAACGCGCGCGGTCGCGCGGAGCAGTCGCGTCGTTCGAGCAAACAGTCGCAGAGGTCGCACGCTTCATGGCATCCCTGCCGCAGATGCCGGCTCCCAGCCAGCTTGTGGGCGAGGTCGTATATGCCGCTCCCGAAAAACGGTCAATGCGAAGTCTGCCAACTCACGCCGCTCGTGAATGGAGCTGGCGTTTTTCGATCAGGCGGACCAGGGCCGCGCAGACTCGTTCGGTCGACAGTTCATCCATGCAGCACAAGTGCGTACGGCCGGAATGGGGGCATTCCTTCTTGTAGCTGGCCGCGCAGGCAACGTGTGTGGAAACAAACTCGTGCTGCTCGCCCGGTGGTCCCGAGATCGCCGGGCTGGTGCAGGTGAAGATTCCCAAGACGGAAGTGCCGAGACCGGCCGCGAGGTGCATCGGGCCAGAGTCATTCGTCAGCACGACATCGACCGAGGACAACACCGCCGAGAGCTGCTTAAGTGTTGTCTGACCGGTCAGATTCAACACTGCCTTCCGCGACACAAATCCGTGCAGCAGAGTTTGTAATTCGTTGGAGACCGGCAGTTCGACCTTGCTGCCGAGGATCACCACCGAGAATCCGTATTGCCGCATCGCTTTGTGGGCCACGACGGCAAACTTTTCGAGTGGCCAGCGCTTCGTCATCCAGCCTGCTCCTGGATGGATCGCCAGGATTGGTCCGGCCAAGCCGCTCAATGAGTTCGCAGCCCAGTCACGATCCGCAACGGTCGTCGGCACGATCGTCTGGGGAGTACGATCGCCGAATCCAAGCTCCTCGGCGATTCGCCAGTATCTTCGAAACGCCGACATCCCTTTGCTGGTGCCGGAGATCGTTTGATGACACGCCAAGCTCGCCCCTTCGCGAGCCGTTTCCAGACCGACTCGCAACGGAGCGCGAGTTGCGGCGGTCATTACGCCGGAGCGCATCAGGCCTTGCAGGTCGAAGACCAGATCGAATTGACGTTGCCGCAGGTCTTGCAGCAGTTGCCAATAGTGAGTGGCTCCGCCGCGTCGATGAAAGTGCAGCAGTTCGTGCAACAGCGGATGCCCTTCGAGCAGGTCCGCGAACTCGTGATTGATGACCCAGGAAATTGTCGCATGCGGGAATCGCTCGCGCAGCACCGGCAACAGCGGCAGCGATTGGACGACATCCCCCAAGGCGCTGGGCTTGACGACGCAAATGCGCCGAACATCCAGCTCGTCGAGCCGACGATTCAAACTCGCGGTCGCCATCTCAATTGCCTTCCCTGGCGGGCGCAGAAAACGAAATCTCTGGCCGATCGTCTCCGAGTCCGGCCCACTTGGGGCGGGAATCTAGTTGGACCTCGAATCCTGGCCAAGACAAGTCTCGGTTAGGCCGATCGGACCGACGCTCGCGCCATCGTTTTCCGGCGACCCGCGGGCCGGTAAGCTGTCCACCGGCGACAAAGAATCTCGGATTTCCTCGACTTTGGTAGCCCTTCTCGAGATGCAGGAGCGAACGATGCAAACCCCACGGAAATATGAACGCCGACTCGGACGTTGGCGTCGCTGGGCCGCGTTGATCGCGGCGATGGCTGCGTTGGCGATTCCGACTGGCCATTCCTGGTTTGATCCACAGGTGGCTCGTGCCGATCAAGCGGCGGACGACTACGCGGCCGCGGTTGGGTTTTACAAGCAAAGCCGTTGGGGCTTGGCCGAAGAGGCATTCAAGAAATTCTTGAAGGACAACGCCAAGCATGACCGTGCGCCGTTTGCTCGGTTGTATATGGGGCTGTCGCTGACCAATCTTGAGAAATACGACGAGGCTCGCACCGTGCTGCGAGCCTTCGTCAAAGACTTCCCGGCCAACGCACAAGTGCCGCAGGCGATGTATCGTGTCGCAGAGTCGAGCTATTTCCTCGACGACCTGAAGGGTGCCGAAGCAGAATTCACCGCGTTCCTCGCCAAGTCTCCAGAGGACGCGCTGCGCGAGTACGCGCTGCCGTACCTGGCTGACACGCAGTTGCGGCTCGGCAAGCCCGATGCGGCGGCGGCCAACTTTCAGCAGTCGATTAAACTCTTCCCGCAGGGCAAGCTGCTGGAGGACTCGCGATGGGGGCTGGCGAAGGCGCTCGATGCTCAGCAGAAGTTTCCGGAGGCGCTCGTGCTGTATCGTGAGATCGCTGCGAACCGCGCCGGGGTGCGAGCGGCTCAGGCTCAGTTGCAGATCGCCAGCCGGCTCTTCGAGCAAAAAGATTTCGCGAACGCGGCGAAGGCCTACACCGACCTCGAAAAGAATTTCCCAGAGAGCAAACATGTCCCGACGTCGCGATTGAACGCGGGCTACGCCTTCTACGAATTGAAGGACTTCAAAGCCGCCGCCACGCAGTTTGAACTCGCCGCGAAAGAGCCGGAACAAGCCCCGGCCGCGAGCTACTGGCGCGGCATGTCCCAAAAACAAACGGGCGATCTTGCCGGAGCGTCGGCAATCTTGAAGGCCACGTTTGAGGCCCACACGCAGAACCCAATCGCCGAGCAAGTGCTCTTCCAATGGGCTGACTGCGAGCTGCGATTGTCGCAGTTCGACACGGCGGAATTGCACTTCGCAGACGTCGCGAAACGTTGGCCGCAAGGGCAGTGGGCCGACGATGCACTGTACTTCGCGGGAGAAGCGGCGTTGCAACGAGCCAACCGTGCGGCGAACGCCGAGACTCGCAACGCCGCGATTCAAGCGGCCGAAGGTTACACGAAGCAATTCACAGCGACACAGCCGAACAGCGGATTGAAGCTGTTCAACGACCTGCTGCGCGGCCGCGTACTGCTGGCTCGTGGGACCGATGCGGACGCGACGGCGTCGGTTGAATTATTCAAAGGCGTGCTGACTGCGGCGCAGCGTCCGCAGGCACAGCTTCAAGCGCGATACCACCTCGCTCGTGCGCAGCAGCGACTGAAACAGCATGCTGCGGTGATCGAAACGCTCGCAGCAGTGATCGAACAAGTTCGCAAAGAGGGCGTGGCGTCGGAATTCATTGACGCGCTCGTAATGTTCGCCAGCAGTGCGCTGACCGAGAAGAAATTTCCCGAAGCCGTTGCGGCGGCGACTGACTACATCCGGCTGGCTCCGAAAGGGGAACAGCTCGATCAAGCGTTCGTAACAAAGTCTTTGGCCGAGGCCAATCAGAAACAGTTCGACGTGGCGAAACAGTCGATGGCTCAATTGAAAGCCGTGTTGCCGAACAGTCCGCTGATCGCTCGAACGACTCTGCAACTCGCCGAGGCCGCTTACTCGCAAAAGCAATTTGATGCGTCGCTGGAATGGTACGCGGTCGTGGTTGCAGCGGGTCCGCAGTCCCCGCACTTCGTTTCCGCGCTCTCGGGGCAGGCGTGGAGCCAATTTGAAAAGAAGCAGTTCAAACCGGCGGCCGAAGGTTTCACGCGGCTGGTCAAAGAGTCCCCGCAGCACACGCTCGCGCCGGAAGCGGCATTCAAGCTGGGTGAGTCGTTACAGCTCGACAATCAACTCGAAGCGGCAGCCAAGGCGTTTGGCGAGGCCTTCGAGAATCACTCGCCCGGTAACTACGGCTACCTCTCTGGTTTGGAGGCGGCCCGAACTCTGCGCCGATTGAACAAAGCGGCCGAAGCGGACGCGGCTTACGAGAAGCTGCTCGCCAAGTTTCCGAAGCCGCAGAATCTCGACAAGCTGTTCGACGAGTGGGCGCTCTTGAACTACGAGGCGGGAAGATTCGAGCGGTCAGACCAAATCTTCAAACGACTGATCGCCGAAGTGCCAGCCAGCGACTTGGCCGACAACGCGAGGTTCAGCTTGGCCGAGTCGGACCTGTTGTCGAGCGTGAATCCCGATGACGGTTCGGTCATCGTCGCGAAGCTCGAGTCTGCAAAGTCCGCGTTTCAGAAGCTAGAACAAGATCCAAAATCGGATGCCGATGTCCAACAAGACTCTCTGTGGCGGCTGATGCAAATCGCTGAGCAACAGAAACAGTGGGAAGAAATGGCCAAGACCGCGACCGCACTCCGCACGCGATTCGCCGAAGGGTCGCACAAGTCCGATGCGGCGTTTTTCCTCGCGCTGTCGTTGCTTCAACGCCAGCAATCGGAACCGGCGCTGGAGTTACTCAAGCCACTCGCAGCCGCGAAGGCTGATCCGGCAATGAAGGACAAGGATTGGTTCCCGCGAGTGTTCGTGCTGCTGGCGGAGACGCACTGGCAAAAGAAAAACTACGCCGAAGTCGTCGATACCGTCACAAACTTCCGAGGCTGGGACGCGAAGAATCGACTGTTGTATCAAGCCGAAGAGACGCTCGGCCGAGCGTACAAGAGCCAAGGGAAATTCGACGAGGCCCGTGCCGTCTTCAAACAAGTCATCGACGATCCAAACGGCAAACGGACCGAGACTGCTGCGAAGGCTCAGTTGATGATCGCCGAGACGCACTACCTGCAGAAGGACTACAAGGCCTCGCTGGAAAGCTACTTGAAGGTCGACATCCTCTACGACTTCCCCGAATGGCAAGCTCCGGCACTGTTCCAAGCCGGCGCTTGCGATGAACAACTCGGCGATTGGCGGCAGGTCGTCCGCGATTACGAATCGCTGATCGCAAAATTTCCGAAAAGCGAATGGGCCGAGAAGGCCAAGCCACGCCTGGAAGTTGCCAAGCAGAACGCGAAGAAGTGATCGGGATTGGTGCTCGTCATGCAATCGGAATCCCGATTCGCGTTCAAAGAGTGGGCCGTCGTTTGCACTGCACTGGCAAGCGGCCGGCAGACGCTGATCCTCCGCAAAGGAGGAATCCACGAAGGCCGCGACGGTTTTCGCATCAAGCACCGCGAGTTCTGGCTGTTCCCCACCGGGTTTCATCAACAGCGTGACGAAGTCACCCCGGAGGCTTGGCCGTTGCTCGATGACCTGCAATCTCGCGGTGCGCCGCGCAGCCATGAATTGAATTTGTATGCCGTCGTCGAGGACGTGCAGCAGATGCTCGATCGTTCGGCGCTAGCTCGGCTGAGCGGCTGGCACGTCTGGTCCGAGTCCGCGGTCGAGCAGCGATTCCACTACCGCTCTCCGGGGTTGTTCGCGTTGACGGTCCGAGTTTATCGCCGGTCAACGCCGTTCGAGATCGTCGACTCGCCGCACTTCGCCGGCTGCAAAAGCTGGGTCGATCTACCGACAGCGTTGCCGACGTCGGAGTTGCAACCAGTGCTCGATGACTCGACCTTCGACCGCCAGCGACGCGAGGTTCAGCAACTTCTCGCGAGCGAGTCGGCAGACTATCCTATCCGCCCCTGAAATCCCGCCTTCTTTGAGAGTTACTCGCGACCATGGCGCTTCCGTTAGTCCTGTCCATTCTGCAAATCATTCTCATCGATGTCGTGTTGTCGGGCGATAACGCTGTCGTGATCGCAATGGCGGCTCACAAGCTGCCCGAACACCAACGGAAGCGAGCGATCCTGTGGGGAGGCGGCATTGCCATCTTTTTGCGGATCATCTTCACGATGATCATGTCGTTCCTGCTGATGGTGCCTTGGCTGCGGCTATTCGGCGGACTCTTGCTGGTGTGGATCGCGTGCAAACTGCTCCGCGCCGAAGAAGAGGAAGAAGTCACCGCCGACAGTGCCGGTCGCAGTACGATCGCCGCCATCAAGATGATCTTCCTCGCCGACTTCGTGATGAGCCTCGACAACATGTTGGCCGTCGCCGGAGCCAGTCACGGCAACTGGAAACTGCTGCTGGGCGGACTGGTGATTTCGATCGCGATCATCATGACGTGCAGCAATCTGATCGCGCAGTGGATGAACCGCTACCACTGGATCGTCACGCTGGGGGCGGCGATCCTGGCCTTCACGGCCGGCGAGATGATGATGGGTGATCGCGAAGTCGCCGGCTATTTTGTGCGAAGCCATCAAGTCAGTCTCGATCGGCACTGGGAGGGCTACATGGTCTCGCATGCCGATGTCGCGGATTTCGAAAAGCCCGATCGTTTGCCAGACGATCTGCGCGACGTTGCGACTTTCAAAGCGGAATCCGCAGACTCACGTCCCGGAATTTTGACCTTCATTGGCCAGATGACGCCGGAACAACGTGACGCGCTGCTGGTTCACACGTCCGATAAAAAGGCCATCGAAACGCTGTACGAGGAGACTCGGCATCGTGACGTCCCCGACTGGGTTCCCGCCGGCTGGCGGGCCACTGTCGAATCGTGGTTCCAGCAGAAGTGGGAAGCCAAGCACTGGCAGGCCATTCAAGGCCATCGGCATCACTACGTCTCTTGGCTTTTCTTCGGAGCCGTGATCGCGCTGTGTCTGACCTCACCGCGCTGGTGGCCCGGCCATCGCAAGGGCAGTCCAACAGAAGCCGCTCCCGCGCCGACTTCGACCGTGAGTTGACTGACATGGTGACGGGGAGGTCTCGACGATAGCTTGTTGCGGGTATGACTTGTCTCACCTCACAACTTGGTCGTCTGTCGCGTCGCCAGGTGCTGCAAGCGGGAGCGGTTCCGGCGTTGGGGCTGTCTCTGCCTCAACTGTTTGCCGAGCAGGAATCAGCTCGCGGGAAAGACGCTCGCGAGAAGTCGTGCATCTTCATTTTTCAGTACGGCGGATTGAGCCAGCTCGATTCGTGGGATCCGAAGCCAACTGGGCCGTCGGAGACGCGCGGGCCGTACCGGCCGATTGCGACTTCGGTGCCCGGCTTTCAGGTTGGCGAGTTGATGCCAAAGTTGGCGCGGCAGGCGGATCATTACGCGGTGATTCGGTCGATGAGTCACGGCGTGCCGGTGCATGACGTCGCGAATCGAATGCTGTTGGCGGGACAATCACAACCGGCGATGGATGCTCCAGCGTTCGGCTCGATCGTGACGAAGTTGCGGCCGTCGTCGGCCAGCGTGCCGTCGCATGTATGGCTGCAAAAGTTCGGTGGCGGGGCGATGCCGCCAGAACCGACCTACGTCACCGGTGGTTGGCTGGGTATGGCTCACGCGCCGCTCGTGATCGGCACCGGCCACGAGGACAACCCCGGGACGAATGGCTTCCGAGTCAAAGCCTTCGATGCAGCCGAGGGAGTCACGACCGGTCGTCTCGCCGCGCGACGACAATTGCTCGATCAGTTTGAGCCGTCGGACTCAAGCAATCGGCCTGCTGATTCGTTGTCCCGATTTCGCGAGCGGGCATTTGATCTACTGACCGGCTCGGCTGCGAGACAAGCGTTCGACGTCGATCGGGAACCGGACTCGGTGCGCGATCGGTACGGACGCAATCCGCTCGGACAGAATTTATTGCTCGCGCGGCGACTGATCGAAGCCGGAGTCCGCTTGGTCAACGTCGTCGCGTGGTGCGGACTGGCTCCGGGCGACAAATTCAACAGCCTTGAAACGTGGGACATGCACGGCAACGGTGGCATCGACATCTTTGGCAACGGCTGGAATGGACTCGGCTGGGCCTTGCCAGTCTGCGATATCGCTGTCTCGGCGTTGCTGGACGATCTGCAACAGCGCGGCCTGCTGGATCAAACGCTAGTCGTGCTGGTGGGCGAGTTCGGCCGCACGCCGCGCATCAGTCGCGGAGCTTCCGCGATCGGCCGAGATCACTGGCCGAATTGCTACTCAGCGATGCTGGCCGGAGCGGGTGTGCGCGGAGGTACGGTTTACGGTTCATCGGACGTGCAGGCCGCGTATGTCAAAGACCGCCCGGTCAGCCCCGAAGACTTCAGTGCGACGCTGTTTCACACGCTCGGCATCCCACCGGAAACTGGTATCAGCCCGGATAGTTTTTCGGTGCGAGCCAGTGGCGGTCGGCCGATCGATCTTTCTTGATTCACCCGCTGAAGGATTTTCAACATGCGAATTGCTGCCGTGCAGATGGATATCGTGATCGGCCAGCCCAATGCAAACCTTGCCGTGATGCTGGCCAAGCTGAAAGAGTCAGCGGCTGCGGGAGCGAAACTGATTTGCTTTCCGGAGTGTGCACTGACCGGCTACTGCTTTGAATCGGTCGGCGAGGCGATGCCGTTCGCTCAGACATTGCCGGGACCGGCGTCTGAGCAGTTCACGAAAGCGTGTCGTGAATTGGACGTCTTCGCCGTTTTCGGATTGCTGGAACGTGACGGCGAGCGGCTCTTCAACGCGGTCGCGCTGATCGGTCCGAACGGGCTGATTGGCTCGTATCGCAAGGTCCATCTTCCGTATTTGGGGATCGACATGAAGACGACCTACGGCGACCGGCCGTTCGAGGTCTTCGATGTCGCCGGCGCCAAAGTCGGGATGCTGATCTGTTACGACGCCGCGTTTCCTGAAGCGACCCGTTCGCTGGCACTGCTGGGAGCGGACATTGTCGTGCTGCCAACGAATTGGCCTCCCGGAGCCGAATGCGTCGCCGAGCACACGCTCAACACGCGCGCGATGGAGAATGCGGTTTTCTTTGTCGCGGTCAATCGCGTCGGTTTGGAGCGAGGATTTCAATTCATTGGCCGCAGTCGCATCTGCGGGCCGAGCGGCTGCACGCTGGCAAGCACCGAAAGCACAGAGCCGACGATCTTGTTTGCGGACATTGATCCGAATCAGTCGCGGAACAAGCGAGTGACTCGCGTTCCCGGCAAGCACGCGATTGACCGACTGGCAGATCGGCGGCCGGAGATGTACGACTTGCTAACTCGGCCGCATTCTCTGAAGTCGCCTCGCGACGACGCGAATCGCTGAGGACTCGTGGTTTGAAAAACGGACACGATGGCTGAGCTGCATTCGACTGCCCCGACCTCTGAATCGCCGCGACCAACACGAGGTTGGTTGAGCGGGTTCGTGTCCGATTTCTTGCGGCCGATGATCGCCGACCGCGCCATGTTTCGCGAACGGCCATTTCCTGGGATGCTGTTTTTCCTCTGGTCGTATCCGTTCACTCCGGCCGGCAAGGTTGTGATGGCGGCGCTGTCGGTCTCGGCCCTGGCGGGAGCGATCACGGAAGAAATGCCGATCTATCAGATCCCCGTGACGCTGGGCGTCTTGGTGCTGGTCGCGTCGGGAGTCGGTTCGGTGCTGCGTTGGCTGAGCATTTCGATCAGCGGCGATTGGCCCGACCGAGTGACGACGGGACAAACGGTGCGCGGCGAGTTCGCTGTCACGAACGACGGCCACTGGACGTTGCTCGATGTGTCGTTGGCGATCTTCAAGTTGCCGAATTCGTGGGACTCGGTTCGCGAAGAACGCATGGTACCGACGCTGGCGGCTGGGGAAACCGCCAAGCTGCCGATCCAAATTATTCCACGGCGGCGCGGTCGGTATTCTCTGCCGGGCGTCCGCGCGTTCTCGACATTTCCGTTCAACCTGTTTCGGAATCAGCTTGGTCGCACGGAGTCTAGGTCGATCCTGGTACTGCCGCGGTTCGAACCGTTGCAGCAGATCAATCTGGATGTCGGGAATCGCTATCAGCCGAGGGGAATCACATTCACGTCGCACATCGGCGAGTCGCTCGAATACATCGGCAACCGCGAGTACCTGCCGGGGGACTCGCCGCGGCATATTGATTTCCGGTCGTGGGCGCGGCTCGCGAAGCCAGTCGTGCGCGAGTATCAGGAAGAGTATTTTCATCGGCTGGGCTTGGTGCTGGACACGTTCGTTCCACGCAATTGGCGATCGCTGAATTGGCTGCCTCACGAGCGGCTTCGACGACGCAACGAACGGGAACTCGAAGCAGCGGTGAGCCTGACAGCGTCGGTCGCCGACGTTTTCTCGCGCGGCGAGTACCTGTTGGATGTCTTCGCCGCCGGGCCGGAGTTGCATGTCTTCCGCCCTGGCCGCAGCACGACGCCGATCGAGGCGGTGCTGGAAATCCTTGCCGACGTGCCACCTTGCCACGTCAATCCGTTCGATCAGATGACCGCCGCACTCGCCACCGAATTGCCGCAGATCTCGGCAATCGTTTGCATCTTTCTGGATTGGGACGAGTCACGTCGGCGACTGGTTCAAACCGCGATCGACCATGGCTGCCGCGTGAAAGTGGTGGTGATTCAACCCCATTTCCAGCCGCTGCCTGAATTGGACCAGGTCGGCGTGGACGTGCTGCGGTTCACGGCAGAGCAGATCGAAACTGGAATCGGAGAGTTGTGACCCGCACACTTTCCGCCACGCGACTCGGCGTTTAGAACTCACATCGAGCCCGTCTCGTTCAATACTCATTCAACCTGGAGAAACCTCATGAGCGCTCCCATTCAGTCACGGCGCGATTTTTTGCAAACCTCGACCACAGCGGCTTTGTCAGCGGCGGCGGTCGCGCAGCTCAGCCTGACGGCTGGCGTGTACGCGGCGGGTGATGACGTCATCAAGGTGGGTCTAGTCGGCTGCGGCGGTCGCGGCACCGGCGCGGCGGGACAAGCTCTGAGCACCGAAGGCAATGTCAAACTGGTTGCGATGGGAGATGCGTTTGCCGATTCGCTAAACGGCAGCTTGAACAATCTGCTGAAGGGACACGAAGGTCGCGTGGCCGTCGACGATGACCACAAGTTCGTCGGCTTCGACGCCTACAAAAAGGTGATCGACAGCGGCGTCGATTTGGTGATTCTCGCCACGCCGCCTGGCTTCCGGCCGACACACTTCGAGTACGCCGTGTCGAAAGGCAAGAACGTGTTCATGGAAAAGCCGGTCGCCGTCGATGGTCCGGGCGTCCGCAAAGTGCTTGAAGCGGTGAAGATCGCGAAGGAGAAGAACTTGAAGGTCGGCGTCGGACTGCAACGACATCACCAGGACGGCTATCTCGAAACGATGAAGCGAATACACGACGGATCGATCGGCGACATCATTGCCATGCGCTGCTACTGGAACAATCCCGGAGTGTGGGAACCACGCATCTCTCATGAGCAGGCCAAGTCCGAAATGGAGTACCAGATGAAGAACTGGTACTACTACTTGTGGCTCTGCGGCGATCACATCTGCGAGCAGCACATTCACAATCTCGACGTCTGCAACTGGGTCAAGCAGGGGCACCCTGTGATGGCTCGCGGCATGGGTGGCCGACAGGTGCGTGTCGACAAGCGTTACGGCGAAATCTACGACCACTTCGCCGTCGAGTATCAATACGCGGATGGCTCGTGGATGTTCAGCCAATGCCGCCATCAGCCAAACGTTTGGAACAGCGTCAGCGAGTACGCTCACGGAACGAAGGGCAACAGCGACGTCAGTGGGAACTCGATCACGGCTGGCAGCGAGAAGTGGAGCTTCCGCCGTGACAAATCGGTCAAACGCTCAGACCCGTACCAAGTCGAGCACGATGACCTGTTCCGGGCCATTCGCAACAACACGCCGTACAACGAAGGAGAGAACGGCGCGAACAGCTCGCTGACTGCGGTGCTCGGCCGAATGGTCGTGTACTCCGGCAAAGAGGTGACTTGGGAGGAGGCGCTCAATTCAAACATTGACACGATGCCGAAGAATCTGTCGTGGGACGCCGATCCGCCAACCAAGCCGAATAGCAACTTCGAGTATCAAATTCCGACACCGGGTATCACGAAGGCCGTGTGATCGGTAGATCTCGGCCTTCGGACTCCGCATCGCTCGGCTTCGATCAGAAGCCGGGCTGTTTCTTGTCGGTGGGTGGGGTCAAGTCCGATTTCAACTTGGTGAGATGCAACGTCCTCATTTCAGAGCAAGGGGTTTCGACCGATTGCCTCTCCCGGCTATAGTGCCACCGGCCTTGAGACGAGGCCAAAGTGTTCGTCCGCTAGGAACAAGTCATGAGCCGCACGAAACAGGCCCCCGTGGCCCAGCCGAAATATCATCCCGCCGCCCGCGAGTTTGTGAATCATGCGCTGAGTTTGGCTCAGAAAAAATTTGTGAAGTCCCCCGATGACACACATGTCTCAGGGCGGCAACTGCTGGAGGGAATCCGCGAACTCGCCGTGAAGGAGTTCGGCATGATGGCGATCCCAGTGTTTCGGCATTGGGGCGTCACGACGACCGAGGATTTTGGCCGTATCGTGTGGGATCTGGTGGAGCGCGGTGACATGCGGAAAACGGAGCGCGATCAACTCAGCGACTTCAGTGGCGTGTACGACTTCGAGGACGCCTTCGACCGCGGTTACGAAATCGACACGTCCGCCGCATTCCGACGCTGAACTCGGCACGCGAACCGCGTGCTCAAAACGGAGATTCACGTGGTGCGAACGGACTCGCGGGACACTGCCAATTCTACCGCCGTGTCGCACACTCAGCGGTTCGTGCTGGCGGCTGGCTTGGTCGGACTCTGGGTGATCGGGCTGGGAGTGCTGTCGTGGTTGACCGCGAATCCGATCACGCTCAATCTCGATCAGATCCTGGACGCGACCGACGTGTTGACCGCCGTGGTCGAAGATATTGAGGTCGGCCGAGTCAGCGTGGAGAAGTCTTGGAAAAACGCTGTTCGCGACGAACGACTCACACTGATCAATCTGCGCGAGACGAAGCCCGATTCGCGTCAGCGACTGATCATTCCTGTCACATTGACGAACAAGGGTTGGAAGATCACGCCATCGAAACTGCCGCGTGAGCCGCCGCTGGTTTACCCCGCCACGGAAGAATCCGAACGCCAACTACGGCATCTGCTGAAAATCGGTCGCTTGCCGTGATGGCGCAAAAAAAGCCCAGCGTCGAACGACGTCGGGCTTTCGTGTTGTGGCTCGGTGGTTAATTAGCTGCGTGGCATTGTCGCTGTGACGGACGGCTTGACGCGGCGGCGAACGTCGGTCTCCAAAACTCCGAAGGCTTGCTCATGGCGTTGCAAGGCCATCGACAGCGCGCTCAGCAAACGCTTGGCGGTGAAGTGATTCATAATGATCCGCTGACCGACATGCACGGTCACATTGCCTTGAGCGTATGGATTGGGATTCAACCCCAAGTCCAAAATCAGCTCTTCCGGCGTGCTCGACACGCGGCAGAAGTTGGCGTAGCCGGCGCTGACCTTGGAGTCATCAACCGTCAAATTCTGCTGTTGAGTAGCGGCAGGAGTTGCGGGAACCGAAATTTCGTCAGTTTTGTCTTTGGCCACGGAGATTCTCCTTCAGGGGATGGGAAACGGGACTCCTAAAATCATCGGCAGCAGTATGCAAAACAGAACCCACACATCGACCACCGAGAAACGACTTCCAGAGAAGTGCGGCACATTAGTGACGCCTGCTGTGGCAATCAACGGCCATCCCACGGTTCCTCGGTGGACGGCCAGAAAGCCAATCGTCTGAGTCGGCAGAGTTCACACAAACAACGCTGTTTTCAATGGCTTGATGCGCCGAAGTCCACCCAAGCCGGTTTGTCGAAAAAGAAAAACCCGCCGGACTAAGAAGTACGACGGGCAGAAGACTTGAAATTCAAAGTGACCAATCCTTGTTTCCGCTCAAACGAGCCGCGTCATCCTTGGGCGGCTTTCACGCTGGCCCGGTGGTTCTGACATGGCGTCCCTCCTGTCAATATTGAAGTCATCACCCCTCAGGCAAGGGGAGGGCATTCGTCGATCACCACCAGCAGTCTACCTCTGGAATGCGGCAAGAACTTTCTTTGGGAATGTGACGCGGTGAACATTTCGATAAAAGTTGATTGTTGTTGCTCAGCTTTTCGGCGGTGGTTTTTACGGCTGGCCGCTGACGATTCCGCTTGATGACATGATATCGGGCACGTTTTCAAGCTGCCCACGAATCGCTGTCGGCTCCTTCCCACTGGCATTAGACTTCGCCGCGATTTCCCACTGTTGATTGCCGTCCCGAGCCACTCTGTGATCCGGCAGTGGCGAACGGTTCGACTTCCCAAGGATTGCATTTATGCCCAGAGTTGGTTTTGTCTTTCGCCCATTGAGCGGCGCGATACTGTGTTTGTTGTTCTCCGGACCACTGCTAGCCGCGGAGCCGAAGCCGACGAGCGAGCCGTTTGTCGAACCATTGGTGAATCACCCCGTCGTGGCCGGATTCGAACGGTTCTTCGCCGCAGCAGGTGACAAAGCTCCCAAAGATTTGGGGCTTGGCGGAAAACTGTTGCTGGGTGAGTTGGGCTGCATCGCGTGCCATCAAGTGGACGGAGCCGCCGCGAAACAGATCACCAAGAAGCAGTCTCCTATTTTGGACGGCGTTGGCTCGCGCGTGCGGCCGAGTTTCATCAGGTCATTGCTGTCGAATCCTCAGAAGGCGAAGCCAGGAACGACGATGCCGGATGTCTTGTCGGGATTGCCCGAAGGCGAGCGAATTGCAGCGGTCGAAGCGCTCACGCATTTCCTCGCGACAACGGGAAATCTGCAAGAAGCGATGGCCGAACACAGCGCGGTCAAACTTGGCGAGCATCACTTTCACCGATTTGGTTGTGTCGCGTGTCACATGCCTCGCAAAGCGGCGGGGCCGATTCCCAAGGAATCGCAGAAGTCGATCGATGACGATGACGACGCGCCCAAGAAACCGATCACGCAAACATTCATTCCGCTCGGCGATCTGCCCGCGAAGTACACGTTGCCGAGTCTCGCGAAGTTCTTGCAAGACCCCCACGCCGTGCGGCCAAGCGATCGGATGCCGGGATTCAACTTGAACGAGAAGGAATCTCGCGAAGTCGCTGCGTATTTTTTCCAAGGGCACAAGGTGCCGCCAAACATGAGTTTCGCCTATTTCGAGGGGGGCTGGGACGACGTACCGGACTTTGCCGCGATCAAGCCGATCGCGACCGGAACGGTCAGCGGATTTGATTTGGGGGTCGGGAAACGACAAAACAACTTCGGCATGCGATTCACCGGCTTTCTGCAAATTGAAAAGCCGGGGCAGTATCAGTTTTGGATCGGCAGCGACGACGGCAGCCGGCTGTTGATCGACGGCAAAGAAGTCGTCAAAAACGGCGGCGTCCATCCGCACTCCGAGAAAGAAGGCCGCGTCTCGCTCGATGTTGGCCCGCACGAGATCGTTGTCGACTACTTCCAAGGAGGCGGCGAGTGGACACTGACGCTCGACATGCAAGGCCAAGGAATCAAACGCACGTCGGCCGCGGCGCTCATCACGCTGGCTCGTGAGCGACCTACGCCCGCCGCGACCGATGGCGACGACAAACCATTCTCGATCGATCCGTCTCGAGTCGAGAAGGGGCGCAAGCTCTTCGCGACGCTCGGCTGCGCGTCGTGTCATCAGTTGAAGGAGGACAATAAGCAACTCGCATCCGAGTTGAAGGCAAAGCCGCTGTCAAAACTCGCGACAACCGGCGGCTGCCTAGCCGCCAACAGCCAACGCGGCTTGCCATTTTTTGGGCTGAGTTCGTTGCAGCGATCGGCGGCGAGTGTGGCGCTCACGTCACTGAGCAGCGCCGCCGAACCGACTCCGGCCGAAACGATCGCTCACACATTGCTCAGCTTCAATTGCTACGCCTGTCACGAACGCGGCCAAGTCGGCGGCGTCGAGACGGTTCGCAACGCGTACTTTGAAACACAGATTCCCGAAATGGGCGACGAGGGCCGTATCCCGCCCGCGCTCGACGGAGTCGGCGACAAACTGCGTGAAGAAGCGCTGACCGATCTTTTGCAGAACGGCACGAAAGGCGATCCCAAGCAAAAAGACCGGCCGTACATGCACGCTCGAATGCCGCGTTTCCATGCCGGTTCGCTGGCAAAATCGTTTGCGGCCGTTGATCTCAAGACGGCCGCAAACCTGCCCCCCTTCGACGAGTCGCTCGCAAGAGCAAAGTCCACGGGGCGGCAATTGACTGGCGACAAAGGACTGTCGTGCGTGAAATGCCACCCATTCAACGAACACGCCGCGACTGGCGTGCAAGCGGTCAATCTCAACGCGATGACTCGCCGGTTGCGCGAGGATTGGTTCTATCGGTATCTCGCCGATCCTCAGGTTTATCGCCGAGGCACACGGATGCCGGCCGCGTGGCCGTTTGGCATGGCGACCATCAAAGACGTGCTCGACGGAAGCCCGCCCAAACAGATGCAAGCCGTGTGGGCGTACCTCGCCGACGGCAGCAGTGCGGCGATCCCCGCCGGCATCGTCCGCGAAGCGATCGTGCTCACGCCGGACAAAGAGCCGATTCTGTATCGCAACTTTCTGGAAGGCCCGAAGTCGGACGGCGGCAACATCACCGCTCCGCGGGGCTTCGCGGTGGGATATCCCGAAGGGGTGAATCTCGCGTTCGACTTCGACCGCTTCTCGCTGCTCTGGATTTGGCAGGGCCAGTTCATTGACGCTTCGAAGCACTGGGTCGGCCGTGGTCCCGGTTTTCAAAACCCACTCGGCGACAACGTACTGGCGCTACCGGCTGAAGTGCCGTTTGCAATACTAGCCGACGCGAGCGCCGCGTGGCCGAGCCAACCGGCTCGCGATCAAGGCTATCAATTCAAAGGCTATCGCTTCGACGACGCTCGCCGCCCGGTCTTCCAATACACGCTCGGCCGCGTCGCGATCGAAGATCACCCGCGCGCAATCAAATCCGGCAAGAACAATAAAGAGCTGTCTCTCGGTCGCTCGCTGTCGCTGTCCGTCACCTCAGGCGATCAAGCGTCACCCAACAACCTCTTCTTCCGAGCGGTCACTGCTCAGAAGATCGAACCTGGCACTGACAGATGGTTCACGATCGATAATACGCTCAAGCTGCGAATCGTTTCGAGTTCCACAAAACAACCCCTTGTCCGCCAAGCGGGCAACCGGTTTGAATTGCTGGTGCCGGTCGATTTGACGAACGGCTCGGCGAAGATCGAACTGAAATACGTCTGGTGAGTTGGCTTGATCCCCTCAAATGAAATCGGCTCTGAAAGCCGTTTGGAGTTCACAATGCGTTGGGTATCTGCTGTGTTTGGCACCTTGGTGGTCATCGGCGTTTCGTCCGCGATCGCGGCCGATAAGCCGCTGACCGAGGACGACTTCTATCCGATCACGTCGTTCGTCATCCCAGACAACATCGTGTTGGAGGCGGGCGGCGTCGAACTCCTGCCGGACGGCAAGTTGGCGATGAGCACGCGACGCGGGGACATCTATTTGCTCGACAAGCCGTTTTCGGCAACGGGCAAGGATGCGAAGTTTTCACAGTTCGCCAGCGGTCTGCACGAAGTGCTGGGCATCGCGTATCGCGACGGCTGGCTGTACGCGACGCACCGGCCGGAGGTGACTCGGCTGAAAGATGTCGACGGCGACGGTCGCGCGGACCTCATCGAGACGGTCTCCGACGGCTGGGGCATCAGCGGCGATTACCACGAGTACGCGTTCGGTTCGCGGTTCGACAAGGACGGCAACATCTGGGTCGTGCTCTGCCTGACCGGCTCGTTCAGCAGTGAGAGCAAGTATCGCGGCTGGTGCCTGCGGATCACTCCGGAAGGCAAGGTGATCCCGACAACCAGCGGCATTCGTTCGCCCGGCGGCATCGGATTTAATCACGCCGGCGATGTCTTCTACACCGACAATCAAGGCCCGTGGAACGGAGCCTGCGCCTTGAAGCATTTGCGCCCCGGCAAGTTCGTCGGACATCCCGGCGGATTCAAATGGTACGACGATCCGGCGGTCAAAGAGGCACTCGGCTCGAAGCCGAAGGAACCGGAAAGCGGTAGCCGCTTAATGGCCGAAGCCAAAAAGATTCCGGAACTCGAACCGCCCGCTTGTTATTTCCCGTATCCGAAGATGGGCAAGTCCGCCAGCGGAATTGCATTTGATTCGACCGGCAAGTTTGGACCATTCGTCAATCAACTGTTCGTCGGCGATCAGTCGGACAGCACGGTCATGCGGGTCTTTTTAGAGAAAGTCCAAGGGCACTATCAGGGGGCGTGCTTTCCGTTCCGCAGTGGGATCGGATCAGGCAGCCTGGGCATGTTGATGTCGCCGAATGGTTCAATGTTCGTCGGCGGTACGAATCGCGGCTGGGGTTCACGCGGCCCGAAGCCACACTCGCTCGATCGCATCGACTGGTCCGGCAAAGTGCCTTTCGAAATCCACGAGATGCGAGCCAAGCCTGACGGCTTCGAACTGACATTTACTCAACCGGTCGACGCCGCGACGGTCGGTGCCCCGAATTCTTACAAGCTTTCGACCTACACCTACATCTATCAGGCCAGCTACGGCAGCCCGGAAGTCGATCAAACGACGCCGATCATCGAGACCGCGACCGTCGGTGCCGACGGCAAAAGTGTCCGTCTGAAAATTAACCGCCTGCAAGAAGGCCACGTCCACGAACTGCATCTCGACGGCGTGAAGTCGGCTGCGGGTATGCCGTTGCTTCACTCGCAGGCGTACTACACGTTGAACTATTTGGCGGAGTAGTCTCGTCGGATTTGTGAGAGTGCAAAGTGCAAAGTGCAAAGTGCAAAGTGCAAAGTGAGACGATCCGAGTGCAGCAGCAAGAGCGACTCCGCGAGCTGTTGCGAACGGTCGGTGCGTCGAATCGTTTTTGGAAATCGAAGTGGCAAGCGGCAGGAGTTGATCTCGCGGAGGCTGAATTCTCCAAGCTGCCGCTGACCACGAAGGCTGAACTCGTCGAGGACCACAACGCTCATCCGCCGTATGGATCGAACCTGACGTTTGAGGTCGGGGCGTATTCGCGGTTTTGCCAAACCTCTGGCACGACCGGGCAGCCGTTGCGATGGCTCGATACTCCGGAATCGTGGCAATGGATGCTCGGCTGTTGGGAGCAAATCTTTGAGTTGGCCGGCCTGCGATCAGACGACCGCATGGCATTTCCATTTTCGTTTGGTCCGTTCCTCGGTTTCTGGGCGGCGTTTGAAGGAGCCGCTCGAATGGGCCGACTCTGCCTGCCATGCGGTGGAATGTCGAGCGAAGCGCGGCTGAAGTTCATCCAAGAGAATCAAGCGACCGTTGTCTGCTGCACGCCGACGTACGCCTTGCGGCTCGCTGAAGTCGCCGCCGATTTGGCGAAGCAGCCTGGGAATTCGACCGCCTCCGAGATGCTGAAGTCCGTGCGACTTCTGATCGTGGCCGGGGAACCGGGCGGTAGTATCCCTTCAATCCGACATAAGATCGAGGCCGGTTGGGGAGCCCGTGTCATCGACCATTGGGGCATGACCGAGGTCGGCCCGCTCGCGACGGAGTGCGTCGAGAATCCCGGCGGACTGCACATCCTCGAAACCGAGTGCATCGCCGAAATCCTCGACGCTACGACGGGACAGCCGTTCGATTTGAAAGACACCACCGCGCCCATTCGTGGCGAACTTGTCATCACGAACCTCGGCCGTATCGGCTCGCCGATGATCCGCTATCGCACAGGCGACATCGTCGAAATCGATCGGCAGCCATGCCCGTGTGGCCGGCCACTCATGCGGTTGAAGGGTGGAATCCTCGGCCGAGTGGATGACATGCTGACGATCCGCGGCAACAACGTCTTTCCGACGGCGGTCGAGGCGATCTTGCGCGAGTTCCCGGAAGTCATCGAGTACCAGTTCGAAACAGTGACTCGCGATTCGATGCCGCAACTGCGAATCGACGTCGAGACGACCATTGGCCTCTCGAACTCGGAAAGCGAAATCAAGCAGTTCACGGTCTTGGCCGAACGCATCGCCGCGGCGATTCACGACCGGCTGCATTTCTGGCCGGAGATCGTCGCAGTCCCGCCTCTCAGTTTGCCGAGGTCGGAGCTGAAGTCCCAGCGGATGCGAAGCCGGAAGGGAACCACACCATGATCAAGCTGCCGCAGTGTCCGATCTGCAAAAAGACGATCGCGGGCGAGTCCGCTCGTCAATCGGAGTTCCTGCCGTTTTGCAGCGAGCGTTGCCGACGCGTCGATTTCTTCCGCTGGTTCGATGGCAAGTACGCGATCGAAGAACCGCTCGGCCCACTGCAATTGGCGGAAGAGGCCGAGAAGTTGCAGCAACGTCGCGACGAGTTGTGACAGCCGCTCGGCTACGACTGACGCACTCCGATCGTAAGTAGCAGGTTTGCCCACAAGCGTTGGTCGGCAGTTTGAATCGTCAGCACATGATCGCGCGAGGCCACCGCGTCGTAGAAGTCCCACTTCGGGATCGGCTGCAACGGAATCGACAGCCCCGCACCGGACAAAATCGAACGGTACTCGGCCCAGATCGGTGGATCGCCACCCAACGCGTACGGGTCATCGGCCGGAATGCCCATCGTATTCGCGGCCTCGATCGGCAGCGCGGTGAGCAACGCCTCCAACACTTGCGTGCATGTGACGATGCCAGGAGCGAGATTCAAACTGACAAGCTGCGCGTTCGGCCCGAGCGTGTTCAATGCCGGATAATTACCGTCGGCGATCAGCACCTTCGAGTGATGCCCGGCGCGAGCGAGGATGGCGGTGATTTCGGGATGAATCAGCGTGTGCTTCAGCATGGTGTGTCCTGTTGGAGATGCCCACTCGTGGTCGTCCCTCTTCGATGCGAATTCAGAGATCGAACATGGACGGGCAAGAGTGCCGATCCTACGAAGTCTTTAAGCCGCTCGCCTTCAAGACGGCTTCCTGCACGTTTAAGTCGTGGTCGTAGGAGTAATCGGCGGCCTTCTCGTTGCGGACAATCTTCGCGAGGTCGGCCGCGTCCCCGACGTAGCGTGGGTAGTTGCCGAAGCGGACGTCTTGATAGCCCTTACCGTATTTACCGCGAGGTTGATTGAGCGTGAATCGCACGTTCGGTGCGTCGAGCGGTTGAATGTGAAATGTCCCCTGCGTGCCGCAGACGACGAAGTGCCGGCGGTCGCCGCCGTCAATCTCGACCGAGCTGCCTTTGACCGAGGCGATCGCCTTCGGGTACTCGAAGACCGCCAGCATGTTGTCCAAGTGTTTGTCGTCTTGCGGGCCGACCTTTTGAGCAAATGAATGGACCTTGTCCGGCTTGCCGAGCACTCCGATGACCAAGTCGATGACATGGCAGGCCAACTCGAACATGATCCCCCCGGGATACTCAGCCAGTTTGCGTCGCTCACCGTCCGCCACGACTTTGCTCATCAGCGTGTGAATCTCGTAGACCTCGCCCAGCCAGCCGTTCTTGAGGAACTCGCGAAGCATCAGCACCGCCGGGCTGTAGCGAAACATGTAGCCCATCTGAACTACGAGATGTTTTCTCGCGGCGTCATCGAGCAGCCGTTTGAATTGCGGAAACGATTCGCCGGCCGGCTTGTCGAGATGAATGTGCTTGCCCGCTGCGATGCACTCTGCTGCCGTGTTGAGCGCGTCGCGAACGCGCGTCTCGACGCCGACCACTTGCAGTCCCGGTGTGTTGAGCAATTCTTCCTTCGACATGAATTTCAGGCCGCGATAAATCGGATCGCGTTCCGCCTGTTCGCGCAACTTCGCATCCGGTTCGGCGACGCCGACGACTTCCCAATCGGCCGACTGCCGATAGACCGACATCTTGCTGGCGTGAGCGTGTCCGACACCGATTTGGCCATATTTGATTTTCATGATGACTCCAATCTCAAAAACCGCGCAGTCGGGTCGCTTCGGCGACTCGATCAAGTGCCAGCAGGAATGCGCCACGGCGGAGCGTGGTGCGATACTCTTCGGCTTTGGCTTTGATCGCCTGGAAACCTTGGACCATGCGACGTTCGAGACGCTGATTGACCTCGGATAACTCCCAGCGGAATTGCTGAAGGTTCTGCACCCATTCGAAATAACTGACCGTCACGCCACCGGCGTTCGCCAGAATATCGGGGACGATGTGAACGCCGCGTTCCTCGAAGACTCGATCAGCCTCGAACGTCGTCGGGGCGTTTGCCCCTTCGACGATCAGCTTGGTTTTGACGGTATCGGCGTTCTGCTCGGTGAACACGTCTTCGAGTGCGGCGGGAATCAGTATTTCACATTCGGTCGCGAGCAATTCGGCGTTCGAAACTGCCGTACCTTCCGTCAACCCTTGAATCGAACCACTCGCGGCGTGCAGTCGCAACGCTTCGGTCAGATCGATTCCGCTCGTGTTGACGACGCCTCCTGACACGTCGCTGATGCCGATGATTTTGGCTCCCATGTCGCGCAGCGAGTTTGCGGTGTGCGTTCCGACCTTTCCAAAACCTTGAATGACGACTCGCGCTCCTCGCAGTTCGATTCCAAAAGACTTGCACGCTTCGCGCGTCGCAAAGGCCACACCCAGCCCCGTTGCCGCTCCGCGGCCTTCCGAGCCGCCCAGCGAGATCGGTTTGCCCGTGACGATCGCCGGTGTGTAGCCGTGACGCCGCGAGTATTGGTCCATGATCCAGGCCATCGTCTGCTCGTCGGTCGCGACATCCGGTGCGGGGATGTCGATGTTCGGACCGATGATCGGGTCGATGATGTCGGTGAAGCGTCGCGTCAGGCGTTCGAGTTCCAGCTTCGAGAGCGTCTTCGTATCGACCTGAATGCCCCCCTTCGCTCCGCCAAATGGGATATCGACGATTGCTGTTTTCCACGTCATGAGCGACGCCAGTGCGCAGACTTCCGAGTCAGTGACCTCCGGGTGATACCGCAGTCCCCCTTTGAATGGTCCGCGAGAATCGTTGTGCTGGATGCGGTAGCCGATGAAGATTTGCAGCTTGCCGTTGTCGCGGATGATCGGAATCTCGACTCGCAACTGCCGGTCGGGCGTGAGCAGAAACGACATCAAAGCGTCGTCGAGTTTAAGCGTGGTGGCCGCTTCAATGACGTAGCGATTGACGGTCTCGAGCGCGTTCATGAGTCCTCCGGGGTGAGTGATTCACTCCTTAATCGGTCGCAGGACGCGAGGGAGTCTGGCAAGTGAGCACGAATGCGGCAAGCCGTCGCTCGCGCAGGAAAACGCCCGGCATGCGCGAGGCACGCCGGGCGAATGATTCACGAGTTCATGCTTCAATCGTTAGCCGACCTTCATCGCCACGCCAAGGATCTTGCTGGTGCTGGGACGCATGATACGGCCATCGACCAGTTCACCTTTTTGCAAAGTCGCGCGAATGTCCTTGCCGCTGATTGACCAGGGCTTCTCGTCTTTGTGACGCTCCATCAGATCGACTCGGCCGGCTGATTCGTAGTACGCCGCGAAGCCGACGTTGACCGTCTTGATCTTCAGGTCGCCGCCGAGCTTCTTGAAAATCTCCTGAGCGTCGAAGTCGCCCCAGATCGACTCGCCGTTGGCATACGGCGCGTCGGCGTGTTTGCGGCCGATGACGATGTGCGTGTAGCCCATGTTCTGGCGGTAGATGCCGTGCATGACCGCTTCTTTCGGCCCTCCGTAGAACATCTTGATGTCGAGACCGAGCAACACGACGCGATCCGGCACCGATTCCTTTCGCGGCCCCCACAACGATTGGTCGCTGTCGCCGTCGCCGAGCGAGCGATCGGTGATCAGTTTCTCGTAGGTCTGCATCCGAATCTCGGCGTTGACGTCGTCACCTTTGACTTCGCCAATCAGTGGATTCAAGCACGCACCGGCGTTGAAGCCTTCACGCAGCAGCGTTTCGAGACCGTAAACCAGCGCGTATTCGTGAGCACGGTGCAGCGGGTTACGAGTTTGAAATGCGACGACGGCATTCCAGCCTTTCTCGGCGAGTTGTTTGCGAACTTCTCGCGGCGTGAGCACGTACTTTCCGAACGACGGATTCTTCGGTTGCGGCAGAACGCGAATCTCGCCGCCGATCAGATGTGACTTGTCGGCCTCGCCCTTGATGACCATGTCCGCGCCCGGATGGTCGATTCGATTCGTCAGATAAACTGACTGGAGATACTTCAGCTTCGGCCAGGCGAAGACGTCGTTGACGTCGAGCGTCGCGACCACTTCACCGGCGGGATTCGTGAGAGCGACTTTCTGTCCCGCTTTGATCGTCTTGGCCAACTCGGCAGTGATTGGGAACGAAATCGGAATCGTCCAGGCAAAAAGCTTGCCGTTGTGCTCAATGACCGACTCGTCGAGCACGCGGTTGTAGGTTGCCGAATTCATCGGTCCGGTCAGCGGACTGAGCGTGCCGTCGCCAAAACGATAGACTGTCGACACATCGCCGCTCGACACGGGGACTTTGGGCAGCGAGGCCGCTTCGACTTGGAAGCTCGCGATTTCGTCGTTCGAGACCGTCCGGCACACCGGCTCAGACAGACCACCATGCGGAAGAATCAGATCAGCCATTGTGAGAGTCACCTCAAAAAATGCGGCCACGTTGGGACCAAGGATTCACCGAGCCGAGCGATCGCGTCCGTCTGCGATCCGCCCAAATCGGCTCGGCAAAACGCGGCGAACAGCTCCCCATTTGGACAGAGCGTTTGGACCGCGTCAAAGCGGGGCGGACAGTAGGGGAATGCCGCTGCGGGCGTCAACCCGATCGCACGACCGCCGGCCGACCGACAGCGCGACATCGAATTCGAGTCGCGGTCGCCCAGGCCCTTGTGGCCTGAATGATTTGACGCGATGACAGAATCCTCCGACCCACGAGGGGTCGGGCTACGAAAGACAGACGGTGAGGTTGAACTGGCTGTGGCCAGTCGCTACTTTGCCGCGTCCTTACGCCCGGCTTGGGACAAACTGTCGTCCAAAACTCTGGCCGCTGGCGACCTGACGCGTTGAGATTTCCGAGGACTATCCGTGACTACCGAGACTCGTAAGATTCCGTCGATCAAGCGACGTAAGACCGCGAACCATCAATCGTTCGCATTGACCGTCGAACAGGCTGCCCCCAGCACCAAAAAATGGTTCGCTGTCGATGCCGATGGACAAGTGGTGGGACGGCTCGCAACCAGGATCGCCACCGTGTTGATGGGCAAGCACAAGCCGGATTACACCGCCAACGTCGATAGCGGCGATTATGTCGTGGTCGTCAACGTCGATCGCGTGCGATTCACCGGCCGGAAAATGAGCCATCCCACAATTCCGTACTTCACCACCAAGACTGCACAAAAAGTCTACCAGCGGTTCTCTGGATTCCCCAGCGGTCGCAAGATCATGACGGCCGCCGATCGGCTGACCAAAAAACCGGATGACGTTTTGATGAACGCTGTCCGACGCATGTTGCCCAAGACCAAGCTCGGCCGAAACATGCTCATGAAGTTGAGATTGTTCAAAGGCCCCAAGCACGATCATCAAGCTCAATGTCCGGTCGAGTTGCCGGCGTTCGTGTAGTCCTCTTCGCAAGATTCACTGACAGAAATTTATCGGATCGAGATTCATGGAAAACGAAGAACAAGCCGTTGAAACCGCTCCGGTCGCGACCGATTTGGCCACCGACCTGACTCTGGGACAATCCGGAGGAGCACCCGTCGCCGTTGCAGAAATACAGCCGCGCCTGCCGCAGTTGGTGCGTGGTAAGATCGACAAGAGCGGCGTCGCGATGGGGACGGGCCGTCGCAAGACGGCGGTTGCTCGTGTGCGTCTGAAAGACGGCAGTGGCGTCGTCACGATCAATGGCCGGCCGCTGGCGGAATACTGCGTCAACGAACGAGACCGCAACTCAGTTCTCGCGCCGCTCAAGGCAACCGAACTGGTGGGCAAGGTCGATGTGTCGGTTCTCGCTCACGGTGGTGGTCCGACGGGACAGGCTGAAGCCGTAATGCTCGGCATCGCTCGCGCCTTGCAGGCCAAGAACCCGATGCTGCACGGAGCACTGGCGGACGGCGGTTACCTGACTCGTGACAGCCGCATGGTTGAACGAAAAATGTACGGCCACAAGAAATCTCGTCGCAGCTTCCAATTCTCGAAGCGTTGATCGCTTTCACGGATTGGCTACGAATTACTTCACATTTCGCCCCGTCGGGATTTCCCACGGGGTGAATTTGTTCGTAGTCCCGCTTTCTGGCGGAACGATGAATTACGGAGTCCGCGATGCTCGGACAACTGCTCCTTCCCGAATTGCGTGAGTTGCTCCAACTCAACGACTCCGCCGGACTGCGCGAGTTTCTCGATGCACTGCACCCGGCCACTTGTGCCGAAGTGCTCGACCAAGTGACGCCGGCTGAAAACTGGTCGGTGCTCGCCAGCGCACCGTTCGAGAAGCAGGCGGAAATCTTCGGCTACTTCGAACCGGCTCGGCAGATGCAGTTGGTCGAGAGCGTCGAGCGTCCGCACCTGTCGAAGCTGATCGAGACGATGGCTCCCGACGATCGCGTGGACTTGCTCAAAGAAATGGACCCGGAGCACGTCGATTCGCTGCTGCCGCTGATGGCGCAGGCCGAACGCAACGACATTCGCCGATTGCTCTCGTATCCCGATGGCAGCGCCGGCTCAATCATGACCACCGATTACGCCTCGCTGCCCGAACAGATCACCGTCGCCGAGGCTCTCGACCAACTTCGCCGGCAGGCTCCCGACCGTGAGACGATTTACTACATCTACATTCTGGATGACGACCGAAAACTCGACGGCTTCGTGACGCTCCGCACGCTGATCCTCGCGAGACCGAACGCGAAACTCGATGAAATTATGGAGCGGGACGTCTTCGCCGTTCGCGTCGATGACGATCAGGAACAAGTCGCTCAGGTGATGGCGAAGTACGACTTCCTCGCGATCCCCGTGACTGATCACCAGAACCGGCTGGTCGGAATCATCACGCACGACGACGTGATCGACGTGTTGCAGGAAGAGGCGACAGAAGACGTGTACCGCGCGGGTGCCATGTCACCGCTCGAAGACAGTTATCTCGCCACGCCGTTGACCCAGATCGTCTGGAAACGTGGCGTGTGGCTGGTCGGACTGCTGGCGACCGGATTTTTGTCGGCGACCGCGCTCAAGCACTTTCGACCAAATGCCACCGAAGCGGAATGGGCCGTCGCGTTTCTGCCGCTCGTGCTGGCCAGCGGCGGTAACAGCGGCTCGCAATCGGCAACACTGGTGATCCGGGCGTTGACGATCGAAACGCTCACGCGAAAGGATTGCATCCGGCTGCTGTGCCGTGAGCTGTTGATGGCCACACTGCTCGGCCTGGCTCTGATGATCGAAGCATTTTTGCTGGCGATGTTTCTCGAACATCCGTCGAAGGCGATGGTCGTCGCGATGACGGTCTTCATGCTGGTTTGGATGGGCTCGATGGCGGGAACTCTGCTGCCGCTGGCCTTCAAGAAGCTCGGCATGGACCCGGCCATGATGTCCAATCCGCTGATCGCCGCCCTGGTCGATATCAGCGGTGGAGTAATCTACTACAGCGTCGCGCGAATGGTCTTGAGCTAAGGTGATTCCGTGCGGATCGAATGGGAATTCCGTCGCGTCACAGAATCGTACCATTCGCCGAGTAGGAATCCTCTCCGTCTGGGGAACCCTAAAGTCTTTTAAATGATGGAGTTGAACATTGCCAGTGTGGTCAAAATACTCGGCCGCGGGCAAAAAGCTCAGCCGCAATTTGATTTAGCCCGCATTTCCCAGATGACTTCCCCCGCCTCGGCATGCGATTTGCGCCACACACCTGAAAAACAGGGGTTTGCTGCCAAGATGTGTCAAGGTGACAGGGGAACCCAATGGGTGACGCGAAAAACGAGGATTTGCGGGTCGGTTTTGACAGACGCTTGAAGCTGAAGGTTTTGGGTAGTCAGATCACAACCGACGGTCGAACGCGGCGGGCGCGGGTGCTGGGGTTCGGGGCGTTTCGAGTGACG
>CAMDRI010000055.1 GCA_945906725.1 Candidatus Kuenenia stuttgartensis
CACTCAGCGAAATTCTGCAAATCCTGAGTCTGACTTTGTTCGAGAAAACCCCGCTTTCTGAGGCTCTTTCGATCAAAAAAGAACAGGGTTTGAAAAGTGATTGCCATACTCAGTCGATGCTCTTCGACTTATAGCCGGACAGTTGTGATGTTCAACGGGTACTTTGGGGGGATCGTTAATCAAGGCCTTTTTTTAGGGTGGTGTCAAAACTCGTGAGGTGGATATTTTGAGGTATGGCTCCGATGTCCAAAGGTTGATTTGCCGTCCGTTTTTCGGATCAACTGCGGGCGCGAGACGAAGCCGGAGGCAGGCTCTGCTGGAAAGCAACCTGGCGCCGCGCTACATTTGTTGGCCAACACTTGGTTGTTCGCGGCGGTGAATCGCGACGAGGCGAGTCGCTTGATCGAACTGCGTTTGATCCATCTCGCACCGAGTCGGCCACCGACCCAATCGCATCGAACCCCGCGCGATCAAACGCCGAGTCCGAGCTTACGACTGGCTCACCAAACCACGAGCCACCGCCCGTGTCCAACTCTTGCTGGGTTGCTCGCCGTAACTTTAAATGGCACTAGCGGCAGTGCCATTCGGGACGCACCTTTTTGATTGCCGATCGACTCGATGCGTGACGATCACGGGCCGTAGATTCGGCACTTGGGTAGCGCGATGAGCAGTTTGCTCGCCCCTTCTTTCGTGACGCGGGTGTCGTCCAGCCACAGCGTCTCCAGTCGAGTCAACGCGGCAACGTGTTCCATCCCAGCATCGCCGACATGGGTTTCACGCAGCGCGAGGCTCCTTAACTGCGGCAGTGCTTTCAGGTCGAGCAGCCCGCTGTTAGTGATCGACGTCTTGGTCAGATCGAGCACTCGCAAGTCTTTCCAATTCACTAGCAACAGCATTCCGGCATCGGTGATCTTCGTGCCGCTCAGTCCCAGCCGTTGCAGCTTCGACAGTTTTTTGAGTTGTTCCAGTCCGTGATCGCCGATGGGAGTGTCGTCGAGGTACAGCGATTGAAGATTCGTCAGCCCGGCCAACGATGCGAGAGTCTTGTCGCTAATCGCCGTGGCGTTGAGGTTCAACGATTCGAGATTCGTCAGCGCCGCGAGATGCTCGATGCCCGCGTCCGTGACGTTGCAGCGAGACAGGTCGAGGCTGCGAATCGTCTTCACAGTCTTCAGCGATTCCAGGCCGGCATTCGTGATCTCGGTCTGCTCGAAGTTGACCGCGACGATTTCTCCCTTGTCGTTGATCTCGGTCTCGGCAAACGTCGGCAACGCCTTGGCGATGTCATTTTGTTGCTCGGCCAACGCTTTCACGAGCGGGTCTGGCGAGTACACGATCTCGCAATCTGGCAGTGCCTCGTGCAGGCGGTCGAGATCCTTCTGCGGCAGATGCACGCCGTTCAACCGCAGCTTCTTGAGCTGCTTCAAACCGAGCAAGTGTTCCAAGCCGTTTCCCACTTGCTTGCAGTCGCTGAGGTCCAATTCCGTGAGATTCGTCAGTGGCTTGAGATTCACCAACGCCGGTCCGTTGACCGACGTGTTGTCCAACCACAGTACTTCCAATTGAGTGAGATCCTTCAAAGCCTTCAAGCCTTGTCCGGAGACTTGCGTGCCGCGCAGGCCCAGCCGCTTGAGCTGTTTCATCTGTGGTGCGATCTTCGCCAACTGATTGTCAGTGACCACGGTGTTCGTCAGGTTGAGGACGGTGAGTTTCTTCAGCCCCACCAACTTTTCGATTCCCGCGGCTGTCGACTTGGTGTTCGACAATCCCAGCACGGTCAGATTCGCCAGCGACTTGAGCGACGACACGCCGTCGTTCGTGACGTTCGTTTGGGCGAGATAAAGCTCTTGCAACTGCGACATCTCGGCAATCTGTTTTAATCCGTCGTCACCGAGGGGCGAACGATTGAGGTCCAGAACTGTCAGCTTCTTCAATGCCGTGAGCGACTTCACTCCATTCACAGTGAACTTGCCGCCGTTGATCGTCAGTCGCTGCAATTCCGACAGCGCGGCAATGTGTTCCAAACCGGCGTTACTGAGGAGAGCATCGTAGACTTGCAACACAACCAACTTCGGGACTTCGCTGAGCGCCGCCAAGTCACCATCTTGCACGCCCCCCAGCAGCGTCACTCCTGTTGCATCACGAGACCCCTGCGTGAACGCGACATCGACATTCGGCAACGCGGCCGTCAACCGCAACGCTCCGGCTGTCGTTACGCGCGTTCCGCGGACGTACAACGTCTTCAATTTCTTGAGCGTGAACAGCTCTTCCAATCCCGCATCGCTGATGGTAGTGCCGTCCAGCCAGAGTTCCTGCAAGTCCGGCAGCCCACGCAGGTGCTTTAATCCCGCGTCGGTCACTTTCGTCTCCAGCAGACTGAGCTTTTGCAATGACGTGAGCGTCGCGACCTGCTCCAGACCCGCATCCTCGAAACGGGGATGCTGGATGTTGATCGCTTGCACCTTCTGATTGTCGTCGAGTTTCACTTGCCCGACCGCGTTGAGTGCAGCCTGCATGTTCCCACGAGCCTCGGCCAGAGCGATCAGCAACGGGTCGGTCGGGTACGCAATCTCACACTTGGGTAACGCTTGCTTCAACTCGGCGGCCTGTGCCGCACTGACCTGCGTGCCGATCAAATCCAACTGCTCCAGTTGCTTCAGTTCTTTAAGCGGATCAAGTGCGGCATTGCCCACTCGCGTCCAGGCCAACGACAGCCCCTTGAGGTTCGACAGCGAACTCAACGATGACAAGCCTTCGTCGGTGACGGCCGATTCGCGCAGGCTCAGCAATTCCAACTGCTTCAATCCGATCAGCGATTGCAGTCCCGCATCGCCGACTCCGGTTTGATCAAGCCACAGCGACTTCAACTCGCCGAACTTGCCGACCGAATTCATCCCTCGATCACCGACGCGCGTGCGGATCAGGCTGAGCGATTGCAGTTTCGGCAACGATTCCAATTTCACGAGTCCCGCATCAGTGATCGCCGCGCCGGCCAGCGTCAAGTTCCGCAATTCGCTCAGTCCATAGAGATGTTCGAGCGCCGCATCGGTCGCGGTCGGCGGCAGCGAGAGCGACTCCAATCTCAACAAGCTGCGGAGCGGTGCCAATCCCGCATCGGTGATGGGCGTGGCCTGCAAACTGACGGCCGTCAATTCCGCGTGCTTGCCGAGCGCGGGCATGTCGCCATCGGAGGCGGCCGGACTGAGCGTCAGCACGCCGCCAGCCAAGAACCCTTTTGGAAACGCGATCGCCGTATCCTTCCGTCGTTGAGCCAGATTCAGCACGCCGTCGATCGAGACCGCAGTCTGCGAGAGATCCAATTCTCGCAGCTCATTTAGCAGCGCCAACTTCAGCAATCCCTCGTCCGTGACCTGCGACTCAACGGCCCAGAGCACGCGGAGCTTCGGCAACTCTGCCGCGACCGTCAGCGCTGCGTCCGTTGCTGCCGGCGGCAGCACGAGCACTTCCAAGTCTGCCAGACTTTTCAATCCTCGGACGCCGGCATCTGTGATCTCCGTCTTCAGCAGATTGACAGCTTTGAGCTGCTTCAGTTCACCGCACAATTGCGTCAGCCCAGCGTCCGAGATTTTCGTATGCACCAGATTGAGGACTCGCAGCGCAGCGAGCGATTTCAGCTTGGCCAATCCCGCATCCGTGATGGATGTTTCGCCGAGATACAGTTCTTCCAGCGATGTCAGGCCGCCGATCGCCGACAACCCGGCATCGGAAATTTTGGTTCCGCGCAGGTCGATCGCGATCACGCTCTTCAGCGAACTCAGCGGTTCCAGAGTCTCGTCGTTGCCGCGCGGATGATTCAGCAGGTTGACGTGAACGACCTGACCGGCTTCGTTCAGTTGTACGGCCGCGCCGAAATCTCGCAAAGACTTCGCCGCAGCGGCTTCGATCTCCGTCTGTGTTTTGGCAAGCTCCGCTGCCGTCGGTTCCGGCTCCTTCTTCACGGGCAGAGCCGCTGGCCGAGCGACCCGCACGACGACTGGTGGCGGTGCTGGTGGTGCTGGATCTCCACCGCAACCGACGAGCGCCAAACTCAGTCCGCAACCCAACGCCCCATTCGCCAGCTTCATGGCAACTGCCCCTTCGCGTCTCCTGGCCATTTGGCCTGACCACTTCTCACGGGACCGGAAATGTTCCAGAACTGCGGTGGAAGTTCATATCGCGCGCCGGCACATTTTGCGAACGAGTTCAGACGGAAGCGATTTCTCTCACGTCGCTGACGCAGCCGTTCACAGCGGCGGCGGCAACCATCGCGGGGCTCATTAGCAACGTGCGGCCGGTGGGACTGCCTTGTCGGCCCTTGAAATTGCGATTGCTCGACGAGGCACAGATCTCACGCCCTTGCAGCTTATCGGGGTTCATGGCCAGGCACATCGAGCAGCCCGCTTCACGCCAATCGAATCCCGCCTCGGTGAAGATGCGGTCGAGCCCCTCACGCTGGGCCTGTTCGCGGACAAGCTGCGAACCGGGGACAACCAGAGCTCGGACGTTGGGCGCAACATGTCGGCCCTTCGCGACAGCGGCCGCCTCGCGCAGATCGCTGATCCGCGAGTTCGTGCAACTGCCGATGAACGCCACGTCGATCTTCAAGCCCTTGATTGGCTGGCCTTCCTTCAGATCCATGAACTGCAACGCCTCGCGGATGAGCGTGTGCTCGGTCGCGGGATAACTGGCGACGGTCGGAATCTCTTCGCTGACTCCCAGCGATTGCGCGGGAGTGATGCCCCAGGTCACGGTCGGTTCGATGTCGGCCGCGTTGAACTTCACGACGTCGTCAAATTCGGCATCCGGTCCGGACGCGAGGCTCAGCCACCATGCAGCGGCTTTGTCGAACTCGGCACCTTGCGGCGCGAGCGGGCGGCCCCGCAAATAATCGACCGTCGTTTGATCCGGATTCACATAGCCGCATCGAGCGCCGCCTTCGATGCTCATGTTGCAGACCGTCATTCGCTCTTCCATCGACATGCGATCGAAGACCTCGCCCGCGTACTCGTAGGCGAAGCCGACGCCCCCCTGCACTCCTAGTTTGCGAATGACGTGCAGCGTGACATCCTTCGCGAACACACCTTTGCCAAGCTTGCCGTTGACTTTGATGCGGCGCACTTTCGGGCGGCCCATCGCGAGCGTCTGCGTCGCCAACACGTTGGCCACCTGGCTGGTACCGATGCCGAAGGCGATGCAGCCAAACGCTCCGTGAGTGCTGGTGTGGCTGTCACCGCAGGCCAGCGTCAGGCCGGGTAACGTCAGACCTTGCTCAGGGCCGACGACGTGAACAATTCCCTGCCGCTTGTCGTTGAGATTCAGCAAGGTGACGCCGAACTCGCGGCAGTTCTTTTCGATAGCCGACATCATTTCCTCGGCCAGCACGTCGAGGAACGGCCGAGCCTGATTGTCGGTCGGGATGATGTGATCGACCGTCGCCAGTGTTAGTTCCGGATGCAGCACCGTGAGATTGCGGTCGCGGAGCATCTCGAACGCCTGCGGGCTGGTCACTTCGTGAATCAGATGCCGCCCAATGAAAAGCTGCGTCTGCCCCGACGGCAGAGTCCCCACGGTGTGCAAATCCCAGATTTTGTTGAACAGGTTTCGGCGGTCAGTCATGGCGATTTCAGAAGTCGGAATTCGGAGGGCGGAATGGGGAATACGAAACAATCTTTCGCAACGGGATGGATTCTAAGCGACCGAAGAAGCGGTTTGCACCTGCGACATTTCGGTGGCGAAAAAGCGTCGGAGGTCAGGTAATTTCGCTCGTGATCGTCGCCGGGGACTTGAGGGTCTGGTAGATCACACAGAATCGCTCGGTCAACGACAGCAGCTTTTGTTTTTGTTCGGGAGTCGCGTCGGAGTCGAGTTCAAATCGCAGGCGGATACGTTGGAAACCGATCGGCGTTTCCTTGCTGACCCCAAGCGTTCCACGGAAGTCCATGTCTCCCTCGGCGAAGATTCTTCCGCCACGCAGCGGAATCTCGAGCGCGGTGGCGACCGCCTTCAGGGTGACTCCCGCACAGGCGACGAGCGATTGCAGCAGCATGTCGCCGGAGCAGGCCCATTGCTCCTCGCCGCCGGCCTTCGGATGCAATCCGGCTTCGATGACACCGGTCGGAGTCGTCACGTTGCAGCTGACGCTGTCGGTTCCGAGCATTCCGGTCGCGCGCATCGTGACCTGAGCGGACGGAGGATCTTCTTTGTAGCGAGCTTTGAGCGGAGCCTGTCGAGCTTTGAGTTGTTCAGCGTTCATGGCGACATTTTAGCAGACCGCCGCGTCGATGAGCACTCTCAAAGAGACTTCACTCGCTGAGCACCGCTGGCACCGATTCCGGTGTCGACATCGGAAGTGGTTGCTTCGCGAGCTGCGGCGAGGCGGCAATGTTGTGATACGCCGACATGCTGTCGAGCACTCCCAGTTTGTCACCCAGCCATCGCATAATCCGACGCGGCACCACGCCGTTCAGCAGCGGGAGAAACTTGACTTGCCACGGAGTTCGCACGATCTCGCAATTGGACTGCACGGCGCGGACGATTTCGTCTGCCAGAATCTGAGGAGTGAGCATCGGCATCAGGAACGGCGTCTTCACGCCGGCGAACATGCCGGTCGAGATGTAGCCTGGGCAAACCGAAGTGACATGAACGTGTTCGTGGCCGGTCAGACGGAGTTCCTCTCGTAGCGATTCGGAGAAGCCGAGCAACGCCCATTTGCTGGAGGCGTACGTCGCAGCGAACGGCAGTGGCAAGAGTGCCGACGCACTGGAGATGTTGACGATGTGCGACTCTGGCCGCGCGAGTAGTTCGGGCAGCAGCGTGTGTGTGACGTTGACAGGGCCGAGACAATTCACGTCGTAGATCGCTTTGTGTCGTTCGAGCGGCAGATTCTCGAACGTGCCGCCGCAGACGATGCCGGCGTTGTTGATCAGGATATCGATCGGACCGTGCTCGGAGAGGACGTGATCGTGAGCGTCTTGCACACTGGCGGGAATGGTCACATCCATCGCGTAGCCGAACGCGCGGTGGTTAGCCTTGATCAACAAGCTGACGGTGTCTTGGACTCGGTCAGGGTCACGATCGGTGACGATGATCTCGCAACCGGTTTTGGCGAACGTTTTGGCCAGCTCGCGACCGAGGCCGTGGCCGGAACCGGTGATCAGAACTCGTTTGTCTCGGAGGTGCGTCATGGCTGTAATCTTTGATCCAAAGCGGTGCTGACACACCGCACTCCAAATTATTTGAAGAGCGACATGAACGCCGAATACGAAAGTTCGGCGACGTGATGCAGGGTGGGTTGGTGATACAGGTTGAACAGGTTCCAGGCGATCGGTTCGGCGTGGCGATGGCCGGGAGTCCAAATTGGCTTCGGGACAACCATCAACGGACCTTCGAGAACGGTCTTCTCGACGGCCCGCAGACCGAACGTGTTGTGAACGAAGCCGAGTCCGCTTTGCGGATCGTTGATCGTGCCGCTGGGATGTCCACCCCACGGCAGAGTCAACAATGTGAACGCGATGCCCGGCCATTGATTGATGCAGACTGTGCCGTAGCGGAGCCGGTCGATGGCGGCATTGAGTTCGGAGTGGCCACGCTTCGAACTGCGAAACGCGGACGGAACGGTGAGCGTCGCGCAGAGCGTGCCCCACAATCCGTCGTTGGCGAAGTCGGTCGCTTTGCCGACGAAGTCGAATTCGTCGTCCGCATCGAGCGGCATCTCGGCACAGACCGGGACGAACGATTCCTCGCGGCAGAGCAGCGGCGATTCGGTTGGATTGACGTCGCGGAACAACGTCCACGGAAGTTGCGGCATTCCGTCTCGTGACTCGTCACCGTCGAACTGGCAGCCAGTGAAACGCTCGAAGCGTTCGAGTGCTCCCGGATAGTAGGATACTCGGCGGGGCAGTTTGCTGAGGATCGCTTGCAGCCGTGACAGAAACTCTTCGCGTTGCGGCCAGTGCTTCCAGGTGATAAGCGCTCGTGTCGAGACACAATTGAAGCCACCGTTGTTCGTGATTGATGCGGAGACGTTTTCGGCTTGCGCCTGAAGCTGCATCGACGAGTAGTGGCCGGGGACGATGATCCACGGCGAGACGTTCCCCAACTCGCTGGTGATCGGCTTATCGAGCAGCGGCTCATCGGCTTGTTTGCGGCGTGCGCGTTCGGCGGGGTCGGTTCCCCAAATGATCGCCTCGTGAGCGGCGACGGAACCGGTGATGTGAACAGCATCGACCAAGTCGTGCTGAGTCGCTCGCGCACCGACCGTCGCATCGCCAGAGATGACTCGCAGGTAGCCGGCCTCAAGCAGCGGCGAAAACGCCTGCTCAATCACCGGTCGCAACGGGTCCATCAGCGGGTGCATCTTCACTAGCGCAACGTGCTGCTCCTGGAAGATTTTTCCGAGCACATCTGCCGCAAAGATGCCAGTCACGTTGCCGGCTCCGAGCACCAAACTGGTCGTCGGCATGCGGTGCTGAACAGGATGCGTCGCGGCCTCGGCCTCTTCGTCGCAAAGTCCCGGCTTCAGCCAGACGTTGGCTCGGAAGTTCATGAAGCAGACCGGATCGAACAGATCGCGCATGACCGGCATGACGGGGACTTGCCAGCGACCATTTTTCGATTGAACGACGCGACCCGGCAGCGGCGTCGGAATGCACTTGTCGAGAGCCTTCAGGTTTCGCAGCATCAGCCGCAGATAGCGCATCGCGACGACGGGACCGGCGACGATCTCTTCGGCTCGGCACTGGCTGTTGGTCGGGATGTGCTTGATCTCGCAGGCGACGTCCACCCAGGTGCGAGCGGACTCGGCAACCGTCGCGATGCACTGTTCAACCAACTCGATGCGGTCCAGCGGTGACGAGAAGAGCCAGCGGGTTTGATGGGAGTACAAGTCAGAGAGTGCGACGTGCAGTTCATCGTACGGTGCGGCGGCTTCGACGGGTCGGTCCACTCGCGAGCCGACAGCGCGATCCAGCCAGCGAGTTTGTTCGCCTTGAATCTGGCCAGTCGTCGGAGTGTGGGTTCGCGTGATCATGGGAGCTTCTGGTTTCGACCTTCATTCTCGTAGCGCTGCGACGAGGATCTCATCACGACGCTGAGTGAGAGATTCGTCGGGATGAGACGTTGCTTGTGACGAGTTCGTCGATGTGGGTTCGCGCAATTGACGCCGCAGGACTTTGCCAAGGAAGTTGCGCGGCAGATCGCCGGAAACAACCTCGACCAGCTTCGGCCGTTTATGAGCCGCGAGGTTGTCCTTGCAGAACGCATCGAAAGTCTTGCGGTTGAAGTGAGCCGACGACTTCAGCGTGAGCACTGCTTTGACCAGCTCACCGAACTCGTGATGCGGGACTCCGACGACTGCGGCGTCTGCGACACCGGGAAAGCCGCGCAGGATTGCTTCGACATCGCAGGGATAGACGTTGAAGCCCGATGTGATGATCAGGTCTTTCTTGCGATCGACGATCTTGATGAACCCGTCGACGTCGATCGTGGCCAGATCGCCGGTGAACAGCCAACCGTCGCGAATAACCTGCGCGGTCGCGGTCGGATTCTGCCAGTAACCGAGCATGACTTGGGGCCCTCGAACGGCGAGCTCTCCGACCTCGCCGGGGGGCAGTGTGAGCTCTCCAGTCTCGGCATCGACGATCTTCACGTCGGTATCCGGTAATGGTAGGCCGATCGTGCCCGGCCGGGCCGTCCCATCGAGCGGGCCGGCGGTCACGCAGGGACTGCACTCGCTGAGTCCGTAGCCTTCGACGACTTGAGCGCCGGTGTGCCGCGCGAATTCCTCGGCAATCGCTGGAGCCAGCGGCGCACCACCGACTTGAACGAATTGCAGGCTCCGAGTGTTGAGCGGCTTGGTTCGGAAGATTTCATTCAGCGACGCCAACATGGCCGGAACCGCGTTGAAGGTCGTCGGTTTGTGTTGTTCGAGTAATTGGGCAACCACTCGCGGAATGAATCGGTGCAACAGAATCTGCGTCGCGGCGATTGCGGTGCCGCACAACAGATTGCTGATCAACCCGTAGCTGTGGAAGAACGGCAAGACGGACAGTCCGACCGGAAATTCAAGTTCACCTTCGACCCACGCGGCGCACTGCAAGGCGTTCGCCACAAGGTTGCGATGGTTCAGCGTCACAGCCTTCGGCGCGCCGGTCGTCCCCCCCGTGGGCAGAATGTACGCCGCTTCGGAAAGGGACGCCGGCACGACCGGTTGGAGGAGCGGTCGGCACAATGCGAGTTGGTCATGGAAGTCGTGCTGATTCGGCCCATCCGCCGGCGGCCAGAACCCCAGCCGACGCATCCGAGCAAAGGCGTAACCCAACCGCATCCAACCGGGCAGTCGATCTTGCAACGTCGTGAAGAAGAGATGTCGCGGCCTGTAGCTGCCGTTGAGAACTAGGGGGGCGAGCAGATCCAGCGAGATCACGATTCGGCAATCGGTCGCGCTCAGCACGCTCGCGATTTCTGAGGCCACGCTCAGAGGACTGAGCGCGACTGCGATGCCTCCGGCCATCCAGGCGCCGTTGATGGCCGAGATGTATTCCGGCATATTCGGCATCAAGATGCCGACGCGGTCGCCCGGCCGCAGGCCGTACTTCACGAACATCGCCGCCACTCGCCGAGCTTGGTCGGCAACTTCCGCGAACGTCAATTGCTGCTTGTAATACTGACAAGCGATCCGGCGCGGATGAGTCGCCGCCGTGCGGGTCAGGAATCCCCATGCCGGAAAGTCGGGGTAGCTCAGCGTCGCGGGAACGGCTTCCGGATAATTGGCTAGCCAAGGCTTCGGCGGCGTTTCCGGCTCGACGCTCTTCCTGGACACAACTCCGTGCCACTGCGTCACCAAAGTGTCGAGTTCAGCGAGACGTTCAATGGCCGATTGCTCGGCCGTGTCAGGCACAAGGGTTCGCATGTCACACCTACCGCGGCCGAGTCAACAGCCGTGTTCGGAATGGGTGCACGCACGAACCGCCGGAGGAGGATCAATCTGCGGTCTCGGAGCCGATCAGCTTCGAGGTCAGACCACTTCGGCAGTGGGTGTGGCGATCAATGTCGATGGTGAGGGGAAATTCCAGTAGCGAATTGATCTGCGATGCTGGGTAGACGTGTTGTTGTGCATCGCTGCTAGAACCATAACGACAAAAATAGACGAGACAATTGAGGAAACCTCTCACATCGCGTGAATTCCTCTTCAGGCGATGACTTTTGAGCAAAGTGCCGAGTTGAGCGCGTGCAGCGTCACGTGTAGCACAGGGCTCATTCGCGCTACCAGACCTGAATCTCCAGCTCCAGTTCGACGCCGAATTGCTCGGCGATCTTGGAGCGAGTCAGGTCGATCAGCCGCAGCACGTCGTCCGACTTGCAGCCGTCATGCGTGACGACGAAGTTGGCATGGCGATCCGAGATTTCGGCTCCGCCCAGCCGGGTTCCCTTCAGGCCGGCTTGATCAATCAAGGCTCCTGCGCTCAGGCCACGAGGGTTCTTGAAAATGCAGCCGGCCGACTGGTCGGAAAGGGGCTGCGTCGCCTTTTTCATGATCCAAATCTTCCGCATCCGGCTCGTGATTTCGTCCGGATCATCCGCCCGAAGTTCAAACGTCCCTTGCAGAATGAACGGCTCGGTAATGCTGCTGGAGCGGTAGCCGAACGTCAGATCGTCGCCCGATCGGGTGACGAGTTCCCCTTTGGTGGTCATCACCGTGACCGAGCGGCACGTTTCGGCAATTTCGCCCGATCGGCCCCCGGCGTTGCCTCGAATGGCCCCGCCAATCGTTCCGGGGATGCCGGCCAAAATCTCGAGTCCAGCTAGTCCGTCTCGGACGCTGACCGAGATCGCTTGCGACAACAACGCCCCCGCGCCGGCTCGCAACGTGGTACCGTTGACGGACGACTCGGCGAATCTGGCGTTCGCCAGGCGGATGACCGCACCGCTGACTCCCTCGTCCCGGATCAGCAGGTTCGAACCGCTGCCGAGCACATGAATCGGGATACCGTTCTCGTGGCAACAGACGACGACTTTTTGCAGTTCGGCTTGGTCGCGCGGCTCCAGAAAGAACTGAGCCGGTCCGCCGAGGTTCATCCAGGTCAGCGGGGCGAGCGGTTTATCGTGTTGCAGGATGTCGCTGAATACGTCGAGTAAGCTCATGCTGAATCCGATTTATGTCCCCCGCGCCCATTGTGATGAGCACGTCTCCAGGTCGGGCGGCATCGTCTAGTTCGTCCGCCAGCTGGTCAAGCGACGAAACCAAGCGAACCGAGTTGCCGCGAGCTGTGAGTCGTTCGGCAAGTTCCGCATTCGTCTGCTCGGCCGCCTCCGAGCACTTCTCGCGAGCTGTGAAGATCGGAGCCAGGAACACCTCGTCTGCCGCGTCAAAGCACTCGGCGAAGTCGTCGAGCAACGCCCGCGTCCGCGATTCCTGGTGTGGCTGAAAGGCACACAACAGCCGGCGGCCGGGAAACTGCTCGCGAGCTGTCCGCAGTGTCTCCGTCACCGCCGTCGGATGATGAGCGTAGTCGTCGATCAGCGTCACGCCACGCCACGATCCGAGTACCTCGAATCGCCGCTTCGTCCCGCGAAAATCGCTCAATCCCTCGCGAATTGCGATTGCCGACGCCCCGACTTGATGACACATTGCGGCCGCCGCGACTGCGTTCAAAACGTTGTGCCGGCCGGGGATTCGCAGGCAAACCTCGGTGAAAAACGTCTCGCCTCGAAAGATACGGAACCGGATTCCGTTCGATGTCGGCCGCAGATCCGCCGCCCACCAGTCGGTGCAGTCGCGGAGCGAAAACGTCTCAATCTCGGCCAAGCTCGACGCGGCGGCAATGCGTGTCGCCTCGCAGTCTCCCCGAATGATCAGGTGCCCGTCCGACGGTAAGCGGCTGACGAACTCCGCGAACGCCTCGCGTGTCTCACGCAGGTCGTGGAAGAAATCAAAATGATCCGCCTCGATCCCGGTCAGCACGACATGCTTGGGAGTCAGCGTCAAAAAGTTTTTTTGGTACTCGCAGCTCTCGACGACAAACAGGTCGCTCTCCCCTGCCCAGCCAGAAACTCCTTTGTCGATCAACTCCGCACCGATCACGACGCTTGGAGACAAACCGGCATCGCGAAGCACGCTGGCCACCATCGCCGTCGTCGTGCTCTTGCCGTGCGTCCCGGCAATCGAGATGCCGACGCGAGTCTTCATCAGCTCACCCAGCATTTGATTGAACGACCACTGCGGGATGCTCAGCCGCATCGCCTGCTGACGCTCGGGGTTCAATTCGGTAATTGCCGGGCTGTAGACGAGCAGATCGGCGTTGCTCGGCACGAACTCGTCCGAGTGACCGCGATGCACACGGAAGTTTTTCCGGCGGAGCACGTCCAGTGTCTCCGTCGCCGGCAGCAGATCGGAACCGGAGACCGTCCAACCCAGCCCGCCGAGCATCTCGGCCAGGGCTTTCATGCCCGACCCGCAGATGCCAACCAAGTGCGCAACACCAACTTTGCGAGCTGTCGGCAATCCCGACAACCGCACGCGCGGCACCGCCGCAAACGCTGGAGCAACTGTCATCGAGTCATCCTTGTCGTGGCGACGTCGGCCACATCAGCCGTATCGGCTGACCGCCCCGGCCGCATCACCGCCAGGCCATCCGTGGCCATCGCGCGGATCGTAGCGGTTCTTCCGATTCCGGGGAGCACGAGTTTTGCCCGGCAGATTGCCGCTGCGAACGCAGCCATCATCGCTCCGCGTGACGAGCCGAGCGTTTGACAACAGCCGGAAATCAGAGGTGATACAAATCGTGAAAAGCGTTCGGCTCGTCACGCGGAGCGATGAGGGCTACATAGCCCAAACCTAATTTTCTGCTGGCGACTGCCGCTCAAAACAGCCAAACTCTCCGCTATGAAGACCATGAAAAGCGGCGGCGGGTGGAAGGCGATTTGGTATTCGCTGCGGCTCGCGAAACGAGTCGGCTGGCTGAAGATGTGGCGAGCGATGAGCAGCCGCAACGCCTGCAAGACCTGTGCGCTGGGCATGGGTGGGCAACTCGGAGGCATGGTCAACGAAGGGGGCCACTTCCCGGAGGTCTGCAAAAAATCTTTCCAAGCGATGGCCTCGGACATGCAGTCCGGCATCCGCCCGGAGTTTTTCAGCCGCTACGGCTTCAACGAACTCCGAGCACTTACGCCGCGCGAACTCGAAATCAGCGGCCGGCTGAGCGAACCGCTCTTCGCGGGGCCGGACGACAAAGGCTACCGCACAATTTCGTGGGACGAGGCTCTCGACAAGATCGCCGGCAAGCTGCGCGAGGCGGGGCCGACTCAGAGTTTCTTTTACGCCAGCGGCCGTTCGTCGAACGAAGCGGGCTTCCTGCTGCAATTGCTGTCGCGGCTGTTCGGGACGAACTACGTCAACAACTGCTCGTACTACTGCCATCAAGCCAGCGGAGTTGGACTGACCAGCGCGGTCGGAGCCGGCACGGGGACGATTCGGCTGGAAGATCTCGACGGTTGCGACCTCTACATCCTGATCGGCGGCAACCCGGCGTCGAACCATCCGCGGCTGATGCGCAGCCTGATGCAAATTCGGCGTCGCGGTGGCAAGGTGATCGTCGTCAACCCGGCCAAAGAACTCGGCCTCGTCAACTTCCGCGTGCCGAGTGATCCTTGGAGCCTGCTATTCGGCTCGGAGATCGCCAGCCAGTACGTTCAGCCGCACATCGGCGGCGACATCGCCTGGCTGATCGGCGTCATCAAAGTCGTACTCGAACGAGGTGGCCTCGATCGCGAGTTCATTGACCAGCACACCGAAAACTTTGACGCTCTCCGCCAACATGTCGAGTCAATGAGTTGGTCCGACATCGAAGCCAGCTCCGGCGTCAGCCGCACCAACATCGAGGAATCGGCGACGACATTTCTCGCCGCGAAGAACGTCGTCATCGGCTGGACGATGGGGATCACGCATCACCTGCACGGCGTCGAGAACGTGAAGATGATCGCCAACCTCGCGCTCGTGCGCGGCATGGTCGGCCGCCCCAACGCCGGGCTGATGCCGATTCGCGGGCACAGCAACGTGCAAGGACTTGGTTCCGTCGGAGTCACACCGACGTTGAAGAAGGCGTTGCTGGAACGCTTCGAGCAACGACTCGGCGTCAAAGCCCCGGCATCGCCGGGCCTCGACACGATGGCTTGCATGGACGCGGCGTTTCGCGGCGAGATGCGAGCCGCGTTATGTCTCGGCGGCAATTTGTTTGGCAGCAATCCCGACGCACGCTTCGCCGAGGAGGCGATCCGCAAGCTCGATCTCGTCGCATATCTCAGCACGACGCTGAACACTGGCCATGCTTGGGGCCGAGCGAAAGAGACGCTGATCCTCCCAGTGCTGCCGCGCGACGAGGAACCGCAGCCGACCACGCAAGAGTCGATGTTCAGCTTCGTGCGCCTTTCAGCTGGCGGCCCGTCGCGCGTGGCCGCCGCGCGCAGCGAAGTTTCCATCCTCGTCGAGATCGCGCGGCGTGTGCTCGGCGACTCGATGCCCGGTTCGCTGAACTGGTCCGACTTGCACAGCCACTCGGCCGTGCGAAAGTTGATTGCCGAGTTGATCCCCGGCCTCGAACAAATCAGCGACATCGACCAAACGAAACGAGAGTTCCACATCCCCGGCCGCGACCTGGCCAGCCGCTCGTTCCCGACGCCGTCCGGCCGAGCGAAGTTCCAAACCGCCTCGTTGCCACCGCCACCCGATGGCCGAATTCGACTGATGACGGTTCGCTCGGAAGGGCAATTCAATTCCGTCGTCTACGACGAAGAAGATATCTACCGCGGCCAAGAACGCCGCGACGTCATCCTGCTCAGTCAAACTGACATCGACCGCCTCGGTCTCAAACCCGATCAGCGAGTCCGCGTCCGCAGCGCGACCGGCGAGATGCGCTGGCTGCTGGCTCGCCCATTCGACGTCCGCCCCGGCAACGCGATTGCCTACTACCCCGAAGCGAACATTCTGGTCCCGCGCGATGTCGATCCGCAGTCGAAGACGCCCGGCTTCAAATCGGTGCTGGTGGAGATCGTGGCGGAGGTGGAGTAGCTCGGACGCCTGCGTCCGAGCTACTTGGCGACTGGCGTCGCTTCGATCACTTTCATCGACTTCCAATGCCCGGCCAGAAACCGAGCGAAGAAGCCGCAACCCAGCACGATGATGTAGATCGTGCAGAACCACCAACACGCATTCAGTCCGCCACGAAACCACGTCAGGCTGACCACGGTCGGCACGACCATCAATGACCACGCCGACACGCACGAGAAGACCAGCGCGAACCGCGTATCACCGGCTCCGCGAATCGCAAAGCCAAACACGATCCCCATCGCGTCGAAGAAGCAGTATACCGAGACAAACTTTAGTAGTTCGATGACCATCGCACGCACCGGAGCCGAGTCCGCTTCGCTGGAGTCGGCGAAGTACGGCCGCAGGATCAGATCTGGCAGCAGCACATAAATCGCCGCGAACGTCAGCATGTACGCGGCCGAGAGTTTGAACGCTGTCCAGGTCGTGCGCACCGCGATTTCGGGACGCCCTTCACCGATCCGATTTCCAACCAGCGTCGATACCGCCGTCCCCAAACCAAGCATCGGAATGAACGCCAGCGTGTTGAGATTGAATGCCAAGTTCGTCGCCGCCAACTCGATTTTTCCCAACCGTCCGATGAGCTGCATGAAGACCGCAAAGCTGGCGACATCGAGAAAGAAATGCAGACCTTGGGGAAATCCAAACTTCACAAACCGTTTGAAGAGTTCGCGATCGAACGCTCGATTCTGCAGCGTGCCGTATTCCGCACGCGGCCGAACTGCAAACATCAGCCACACCAACATCAGGCATTCGACCGTCTGCGCCAGTACGGTCGAAATGCCGGCCCCGCGGATGCCCATCCGAGGGAACGGCCCATTGCCGAAGATCAGCAAGTAATCACTGAGCACATTGACCGCCACCCCGACAAAATTGACCGCCATAACCACTCGAGTCTTGCCCCGTCCGCTGAAGAAACAGGTCATCGCCGCCGTCAGCAGCATTGGCAACGACGAGAAGCAGAGCGTCCCGAAATACTCTGCCTCGAGTTGGGCGATGGCCGGCTCGTGGCCGATCATGGCGAAGAGCGGTCCCGCGAAGAGCGCGATCAAATTGACCAGCACGCCGCCAACCGCCGCAAGATAAATCCCTTGCCACACGGCGGCCGCCACGCGATCGCGCCGGCCAGCACCTTCGTACTGCGCGACAAACGTGTTCGCGTACTGCACGGTCCCGAAAATCAAGCTGATGATCGTCCAATGCAGAATCCCCGCCGGCAGCACCGCCGCCACGGAGTCCAACGAAAACCGAGTCAAAAACATCCGGTTCGCGAGGTGCATCACACTGACCGACCCGGAGCTGATCATCAGCGGCACCGCGATCCGCAACAGTTCACGCAGCGATCCGGCGTGTTCAGGATCATCCGCCGGGACAACGCCGTCCGTCGCGGCGGGTTCGTGTGGCAAGGCGGGTTCGGACATCAGCGGAGGCTCGCGGATATATCGGTGTGGAGGCGGCGGATTTGACGGCTTGAGAGGTACAGACGCAAGCAAGCGAGCGACGGCCACGAAATTGGTGATTGGCAATTGGTTGTTGGTCATTGGTGATTGACCAACCTCAACTTTACAACTCGCCCCACAAGCTCCTGCCAAGCAATGACCAATCGTTCAATAGCCAATCACCAATGACCAATGATCCGTATCTCATCTCGCTCGGCACACGCGTCACGACTGGCCTCGCGCGGCTGGAGCCGGAACGGCGCGAACGACATCGGCGATTCGTTCTCTCGCGGCAGCAACGCGATGGCGGATTCAAGGGCCGCGAGGGAGACTCGGACCTGTACTACACCAGCTTCGCCGTGCGCGGTTTGGCAGTGCTCGGTGGTCTGACGACTGACGAGGCCCAACAGATCGGTCGATTCATCGGTACGTTTGATTGGCGGACGTTGCACGTCGTGGACCTGATCAGTTGGCTGTACGCGGCACTCGTCACGCAGACGTTTGGCGGCCCCGATCCGTTCGCCAATGAACCTACCGATTGGCCGGATCAAATTGCCGCGAAGCTCGAAAGCGTGCGCACGCCCGACGGCGGCTACGCGAAATCCACCGAGGGGGCGATCGGCAGCACCTACCACTCGTTCCTGACGGTGATGACTTACGAACTGCTTTGCCGCAAACCGCCCAAACCGAACAAGCTCGGCCAGTTCTTGTTCGACCGCCAGCGCGACGACGGCGGATTCGTCGAAATCGCTCCGATGAAAACTAGCGGCACGAACCCAACCGCCGCCGCTGCCGTGCTGCTGAAACGGCTCGGATTCGCCGACGAGCAACTCAGCACCGACCTGCGCGATTTCTTAAAACAAGTCCGCAGCGACGAGGGTGGCTTCCAAGCCAACACCCGCATCCCGTTCGCCGACGGACTCTCGACGTTCACGTCGCTGCTCGTCGCGCAAGACTTCGGGCTGGACAATTCGATGGATTTGGTACCCATCGAAGCGTTCATCACGCAGCAACTCGAATTCCCCACCGGCGGCTTTCGCGGAGCCAGTTGGGACGAACAAGCCGACGTCGAATATACGTTCTACGGACTCGGCGTGCTGGGATTGCTCGGAGCCGCTACTTCGCCATCGCCGCCAGAACCTGCTCAGTGATTGCTTTCACCAAAGATTCGACGTCCGTGCCGCCGACCGGAGCCGATCCACCCGCGTACGTCGGCTTCTGCAAGTAGCCCGGATACGTTGGAGCTGCCTCAAACGCGCACGGTTGCGGCATCTCTTCTTTGTAGCCGTCGCGATACGCGCCGTTGCCGCACAGGTCACAGTCCTCGACATGGAACCGAGGATCGTCGAAGCCCAGCTTCTTCTTCAGATCGAGCAACTCGCGCGATTTCTGTTCGTTGAGGTACGTCACGCCGCCAAGCTGTTTCGACAGCAGCAGAATCCGGCAATAGGCATCGAGGATCTCGGTCTTCCAATACGCCTGCTCCAACGTGGCCCCGAAGCTGATCGTGCCGTGGTTGGCGAGGATGATCGTGTTCGTCCCCGGCTTGAGGAACGGTAGGACGGTGTTGGCGAAATCCTGTCCACCCGGTGTTTCATACGGAGCGATGGGAACCTCGCCCATGAAAACTTCGATCTCCGGCAGGATGCACTGCGGGATCGGCTCGCGTGCCACCGCGAATGCCGTCGCGTGCGGCGGATGACAATGCACGCACGCCTTCACATCCGGGCGAGCACGCATGATCGCCAGATGCAGCAAGATTTCGCTGGTCCGCTTCCGAGTCCCCGCGATCTGCTTGCCGTCGAGATCGACCGCGCAAATATCTTCGGGCTTCATGAACCCTTTACAGATCATCGTCGGCGAGCACACGACCTCGTTCGGTCCAACTCGAAACGAGATGTTTCCATCATTCGCCGCCGCGAACCCCTTGGTGTACACGCGACGTCCGATCTCGCAAATCTCTTCTTTGATGCGGCGATCATGAATCCCGCTGTTCCATTGATTGGTCATTTCAGTTTCCTTTTGGCTGAGGGCTAAGAGCTGAGGGGCAAGGGCTGAACAGCGAGGCATTCTTGTTTTTCCCTCGCCCCTCAGACCTTAGCCCTCAGCCATTTATCTCCACGCGATCCAAGATCGCTGCCGCGTACGCATCAATCGGTTTCAAATTCGGAGCGAAGGGAGCCGCCGCCTCCGCTCCCTCACTGACAGCGATCAAGTCATCGCTGCCAGCTCCTAGGTCGTCGTAAATCACCAACGCTTCATTACGACCGGCGCCCTTCGACTTCCCAGCCACCGAGTTCTGAATCCCTGCCTGAGTCAGTGGCACACCGATCAACCATTTCGCTCCGCGCAAGCTCGGATGACACACCGACAGCGTGCAACGTCCGATGATCTCCGCGATTCGCATGGCTGGCTCCTGGCTGAGGGACGAGAGCTGAGGGGCAAGGGCCAGGCAGAACATTGCGGTTCTGTGGTTCCCCTCGCCTCTCAGCTCTTAGCCCTCACCCCTTCCCAAATTCTTTCAACAGATTCCGCAACTCAAAAAAACTCCGCCCCGACGGCCGCACGACCATCAGGTTCAGTTGCATGTATTGCTTTAACGCCGGGATTAACTGCACGTCGCTGACTACGGCCGCGTGGACTCGTTCGCTGCGATTCGCTCGGCAGGCGATCAATTCGGCATGATCGGCGAAGACAGAGACTCCGCTGACCTCGCCGCGATTGATCGCACTCATCGCGGCCGAGACAGCCTCATCGACTCCGCCGAGTAACTCGTGAGACCACTGCTTGCCGAACGTCTGACTCTCGGTGTGTTCAACCGCCTGCAAGACGCCTGGCGTCGCCGTCACGATCAACACCTTCCAGCGAGTGATCGGTTTGTTCGGATTCGGAGCCGCCTCGGCCGTGTTCCGATGCCAGACGATCTTGTGAGTCCGCAAGTAATCAAACGCGCTGGGCGTGATCACTGCCTTTGGACAAATCGCGACCTTCGTCCACTTCTGACCGTTCAGCCGCGAGGCGAGCAGTTCGGCGGTGACGACGCGATCGGTGACGGCGAAGGTAGCTGAGGGTTGAGGGCTGAGGGGCGAGGGCCGAACAGGAGACAACGCCGCGCGCACTGGTTGCGATGTCGGCCGAATGCGAGTCATCACCTCGCCGACGATCTTTTCAACCAGTTTTTCGTCCAAAACCGCTGCCATGGTTCTTCTGTCTTTGCCCTTGCTCCTCAGTCCTCGCCTCTCAGCCCATCCGCAATCCCAATCACCGCCCATCGCACGGGAGACTTGTCATCTCCCAACATCTGACTGACCGCTTTGCCGTCGCTGGTGATCATCACTCGCTGACCGGCTCCCGCTCCCAAGTTGTCCACGCAGAGCACCGGCTCGCCATCCGCTCCACCCTTGGCATCGAGCATCTGCACGACGAGCAACTTCCAGCCGTTCATCGACGAATGCTTCACCGTCGCGGTCGCGTGGCCGATCACTTTGCCAAGTTGCATGGCTACACGATCCTCAAATCATCGACCAGCGTGCAGCGTCGTTGCCGAGTGAACGTCAGCGGAGTTGTCACACCTTCGCCTGTTGGCCCGGCGATACTGAAGCTCAAATAGCCTTCGCCTCCGAGTCCGAGTCCCGCGCCGCAGGGGCCGTTCTTGATGAACAGCGTCGTGTCCAATTCCTTACCCATGACAGTCATGTTGCGCACGTTGCGGCTGTGGATCAGGCTGGTGTGGCGGAATCCGTGTTCGGCCTCTTTCGCCAAGCGGATTCCTTCGGCCACGTCGCGAACTTTGATGAACGGGACAAACGGCATCATCTGCTCTTCCGGGACGAACGGGTTGTCGGTGTTCGTTTCGCCGAAAAGCAGCGTCGCGCTGGCGGGGATCTTCACGCCGATCTGCTCGGCCAGCACGCTGGCGTCTTTGCCGATGAGGTCGCGGTTCAGGTGCCAGTGATCGCCCGGCTTCTCCGGCGGCGAGAACGCGACCTTCGTCATGCGGTCCACTTCGGCGGCGTTCAGGCGATGTGCTCCGGCGCGAGTCATCTCGGACATCAGTTGGTCGAAGATCGTGTGGACCGCGAAAACTTCCTTCTCGCCGATGCAGAGCAAGTTGTTGTCGTAGGCTCCCCCTTGGATGATCGACTTCGCAGCGATTTCGAGGTCGGCGGTTTCATCGACGACGACCGGCGGATTGCCCGGCCCGGCGACGATTGCTCGCTTGCTGGCTTGCAGTGCCGCCTTCGCGACTCCCGGACCGCCCGTCACGCACAGCAGTCGGATGCCTCGATGAGCAAACAGCGCGGCGGCCGATTCGAGCGTCGGCTCGGACACGATCGTGAATAGGTTTTCCAATCCGGTCGCTTCGTAGATCGCGCGGTTGATTCGCCGAGTTCCCTCGCACGCGATGAACTTGCCGCTGGGATGCGGATTGAACACGACCGTGTTCCCCGCCGAGACCATGCTGATGACGTTACACGCCAGCGTCGGCAGAGAGTGCGTCACCGGCGTGACCGCTCCGATGACCCCGAACGGAGCCGCCTCAATCACCGCCAGCCCGTGATCGCCGGAAAACACTTCCGACTTCATGAACTCCATCCCCGGCACACGTCGCAGGATCTGCAACTTCTCAATCTTGTGATCGAGCCGCCCGATCTTGGTCTCCTTCATCTCAGCAGTGCCAAGCTCCACCGCCTGCGACTCGCAAATCTGCCGCACGCACTCAATCGCCTTGGCCCGCGTTTCGAGCGTCGCGTTCCGCAGCTTCTGATACCCATCATTCGCCGCCGCAACCGCATCATCGACGTTGGCAAACACGCCAAAGTCACCGTTGCGTTGCTTCGACGGCGCGGTGAACCCATTGCGCTTTTGGAGTTGGGTGAGGACTTCTTGAACGACCGCACGAATGGTGGCTTCTGTGGACATATTTCGTAGGTCAGGCTTTCTAGCCTGACTCCTTGGGGTTGGATGGAGGCTTTCGGTTCAACGTCAAACGCAAAACTGGTCAGGCTGGAAAGCCTGACCTACGACAACGCTCGCTGCTGGCCCTCCAGCCAGCGAGCCAACTTGAATTTCGTGGGAAAGTGAATCGTCAGGACGAACAACAACCCGCCGACGATCGCCAGCGGGACGACGGACTTCGTGACGATGAACGCGATCAACCCAAAGAAGGCAGCCCCTTCGACGAGTGCCATCGCGACGATCATTCGCATTCGAGCAGCCGAGAGTAGCCGCCCAAACAGTTCTTTCGGGCCGCTTGCTGTTCCTTCCTGAGTCATCTTCGAGACCATTTGCATTGTAACTTTGGCGAATGTGTTGGGGATCACGAAGCTCAGCACGACCGCTCCGCAGGCGAACAATGCGGAGAGTGATACGAGCAGCGTCTGTCCCGCTGCGTGCTCTGCTTTCACCGGCGGAGCTACGGGTGCTGGCCGAAACACAATCACACATGCGACGACGGCAAACAACACGACCCCCGCAACCAACGCCCCAGCGATCACCCGTATCGTCCGCAACACCTTCTCTGGCTGCATTGCGGCATACTCCGCCGGTGTCGGCGGCTCATAGTCGTAGACACTGCGCAAGAAGGGATTCTCAACCGGGAGATTGTCTTGAGACATGATTCTGCACTCGTAGAACCGCAAGCCACAGGCATGCGTGCTGACTCGATTGAATCCTCACCACTCGCCGACACTCACGCGCCTGCGCCTTGTGGTGAAACAGCTCACTCCGCCTTGAACACCGTCTTACCGTGAACCTGCACCGTGTCGACGAGGCCGATGACCGTGCAGTCGATCGGCAGCGTTTTGGTTTCCGGCGTGAACCGAGCACTCGAACCTTGCACGCACAACACGACTTGCCCCTCGCCGCAGCCGAGCGGATCGACCGTGATAAACGTCCGTCCGGTCGGTTTGAGGCTGCTGGCATCCTTTTCATCGACCCGCAGCGGCTCGACGATCAGCAGCTTCTGGCCGACCATCGACTCGACCTTCTGCGACGAAACCAAACTGCCCGTGATGCGTCCGATGAACATGAGGAACACCTTGGAACGCTAATCTCCGCTGATCGACGCTAATGAAGACAGAAAACAAAGACTGTTCTGATTAGCGAAGATGAGTGCCAATTAGCGTTCCCCTTTTGCCTTGTTGACCGCTTCCACGCTCTGCCGAGCCACGACGATTTCTTCGTTCGTCGGCAGAACCCAAATCTGTGTCTGACTGCTGTCCGTCGAAATCTTCGCTTCCGAGCCGCGTGCAACGCTCGTGTTCTTGGCTTCGTCGAGTTCGATGCCGGCCCAGTTCAAGTTGCGGCAGACGCCCGATCGAATCAGCGAACTGTTCTCGCCGATGCCGCCGCTGAAGACGATGGCGTCTGCTCCGCCCAGGATCGTCAAGTACGCTCCGAGGTAATGCCGGATTGACGCGATGAAGACATCGAGCGCGAGTTTCGCTCGCGCGTGACCGTTCGCCGCCGCCTCTTCCAGATCTCGCGCATCGCCGCTGAGTCCGCTGACTCCGAGTAGTCCACCTTTGCTCGACAGTTCTTCGAGCAACACTTCCAGCGGCTTTCCGGTCTTCCGCAACAGAATCGGCAACGCGAACGGATCGAAATCGCCGACTCGATTATTGTGCGGCAACCCGGTCTGAGGACTCATGCCGAGGCTGTTCGCCAGCGACTTCCCGCCTCGCGCCGCACACAACGAATTGCTGCCGCCGAGATGGCACGTAATGACTCGCAGGTCATCGCGTTTCATCACTTGAGCGATCCGCGTGTTGAGATACCGATGGCTCGCGCCGTGAAAACCCCAGCGTTGGATTTCGTACTCCTGCGACCATTCCAGCGGAATCGCGTAGAGCCGATTCTCCGGCGGGATCGTTTCGTGAAACGCCGTCTCCAGCGCGGCCACGAGCGGAATCTCCGGGAACGCCGAGCGCAACTGCCTCATCGCCTTCGCGTACATCGGATTGTGAGCCGGAGCGATGTCCGAAAAATCTTCCATCTTCGTCAGCAGCGCGTGATCGACGATCCGCACGCCGCTGAGATTCCCCGCGAACACTGCCTTGAACCCGATTGCCGCAACCTCGGACACCGACTTCAAGCAGCCGTACTCCGGATGAGTCAGTTGGTCGAGGCACATCTTCACCGCCGCCGCATGATCGTTGACCGGCTGAGTCGTTTCCTCACGCCGCCCCCTAATCTCGACAAAGCACGCGCTCGCCGCCTGCCCGATGCGATCAATGCCTCCACGAGCAAGCTGCGACTCGTCCGACATATCGAACAGCCGATACTTGAAGCTCGTGGAGCCAAGATTCGCGACGAGAACTTTCATAGCGACATCCATGACGACTTTGCTTAACCGCACGCCTTAGACGAAGTGCTCTAACAAACTTTCCCCCGGCCGCGCGATCAAGTGAGCCGACACGAGTTCGCCCACCTTCGAGGCCGCTGCTGCTCCCGCATCGACGGCCGCTCGCACCGAGCCGACGTCGCCGCGGATGATCGTGGTGACGAATGCACCGCCGATCTGGATTTGCTTCACCAAGCTGACGTTGGCCGCCTTCAGCATCGCATCTGATGCTTCGATCTGTGCGACCAAGCCCTTGGTTTCGATGAGTCCGATTGCTTCACCCTTCATGACGTTTCACCTGCAATGAGATTTGAATCTTGGCCCCACCGAGCTTGCCCCGGTGGTTTCCAGGCTTCTGCACTACGTCGCGCGACAAGCCCTAGTGCGAAAGCCAACGAGCCACCGAGACAAGCTCGGTGGGGTTTGCATCTGCACTACCCTGCTGACTTGCCGCCGGCTTTCGGGCCCGGCAGAACCGCGGCGAGTTCTTCGTGCGGGCGAGGAATGACCTGCACGCTGACGACTTCGCCGATCTTGCTGGCGGCGGCGGCTCCGGCGTCGATCGCGGCCTTCACGGCGGCGACGTCACCCACCACAAACGCCGTGACCAAGCCGCTGCCGACTTTGTCCCAGCCGATCATCTGCACGTTGGCCGCTTTCAACATCGCGTCCACCGCCTCGATCAAACAGACCAGACCTTTGGTCTCGATCATCCCCAGCGCTTCTGAAACTTTCGCTGCCATGAACTTTCTCCCGTAGGGTGGGTCGAGCATCGCGAGACCCACCAAGATTCAGAATCGCAACGTGGTGGGTCTCGATGCTCGACCCACCCTACTATTCTCAATGCTTATGACATGCACACGGCTTCGGGCTAATCAGCTCCACTTTTGTCGCGGCATCCAGATTGACCGCATTCCCCTCGTCCGTATCGATGTGGATTTCGAGCTTCACTTTTGGGTCGGCACGCACGACGAGGTTTTCCAGAACCGTCGTGCATCCCGGCGACTCGATTCGCAAGTGCATCGCGTCGCCATTTTTCACGCCGTAGTGTTCGATGTCTGTCGGCCCCATGTGGACATGCCGCATGGCTCGGATGACTCCGGCCTTGAGTTCCACGACACCCTTCGGACCCACGAGCACACATCCCGGCGTGTCGTGATGATCGCCGCTGATTCGCACCGGCACGTCGATCCCCAACGAAATCGCGTCCGTGAAGGCCAACTCCACCTGCGAAGGCCGGCACGGGCCGAGCACTCGCACGTCCGGAAGCATCCGCTTGCGAGGCCCCACGACCATCACCGTCTGCTTCGAGGCGAAGTAGCCGTCTTGATACAGTGTTTTATGAACTTCGAGCTTGGCCCCTTTGCCGAATAGCATCTCGACATGCTCGTCGGACAGATGCACATGCCGAGCGGAAATGTTGACGACGAGCGGATTCGGCTTCGACTTCACTGCCGCGCCGGGAAGATGCTTCAGCAGCACTTCGCGGACGATTGCTTCGACGTCGGTTGGGTTGTATCGCGTGGCGACAGCACTCATCTCTGTTCCCCCTCTGCGGTCTCTGTGCCTCGGTGTTAAAAAGTTTTGAAACACAGAGGCAAAGAGGGCACAGAGAATTACTCTTGAACGACCGTCAGTTTGATTCCCGCTTTCTCAACTACCTCTCGCCACTCGTCCGATACACCGCCATCGACCACCAGTCGATGCACCGCTGACAGCGGAGCCAGATGAGCCAGTGCTCGATGTCCGAACTTGCTGCTGTCGGTGACGACGATGACTTCCTCGGCGGCGGCGATCATTTGCCGTTCAGTTTCGACGAGCAGCGAGTTGCTGTTGAACAGTCCCGCTTCCGTGATGCCTCCGACGCTCATCACCAACCGCCGAGCATGAACGTTCTTCAGCATCGTCACCGCCAGATCGCCGAGAGCGACGCCGGTCTTGGGGTAGACGTAGCCGCCGATGACGATCAATTCGATGTTCGGCTGATTGACGAACAATCCGACAATCGGCATCGAGTTCGTGACGACTTGCAGCGGCTTGCCCACGAGTGCCCGCGCCACTTCCAGCGTCGTGGTCCCCCCATCCAGCAGGATCACCTCATGCGGTTCAATCAGGTCCGCGACGACCCGTGCGATCCGTTCCTTTTGCCCCAACGCCTGAAACCGCCGCTCGTCGAACGCCGTGATTGACTCGCCGATATAGGCCGCCCCACCCCGAGTTCTCCTGATTTGTTTTGACGTTTCGTCAAGATATTCCAAATCCCGCCGCACCGTCGATTCACTGGTTTGGAGCGACTCGACCAGCTCCTGAATCGAGACAAACCCTTTTTCCTCGATCTTTTTCAGGAGCTTCGTTCGCCGTTCATCGACCAGCATGACCCACGCCTTCGTCCTGAGGCTTTTCGTTACGCAGACAGGATTGCATCAAAATCGATCAAAAGCAACCAAGTTCTTTCATTTTATTTCTGGGCGGAGTGGCGCTGCGTCTCAGTTCGATCGCGAGTTACGCATAGCGAGTGTCGAAGAACGTGAGAATCACCACATCTTGGTTCGGAAATCGTTGCTTCATCTGCTCGTCGTAGTCGGTATCGAATGGAAACGTCTCGAAACCAGCTTCGAGCGACGAGACCAAGAAAGCCGTCCCGCCATTTGGTGCGAGGTAATTCTCGTAGCACCAGCGGGAAAACGGGTGATAGGTTCTGCCGCCGTAGGCAATGATGTTTAGCTCGGCGTACTTTGGAGGCTCTGCCGGCACCTGTGCGAGAATCTTCTCGTCGGTCCACCAGAACCTGCTTGGAAGTTTGTTACCGACCTCAATGACGACAGTACCAGGGGAGTTGTTGGTACGTTTGAGAAAGTCGGTCCACGAAAGGAAGCGACCTTGCTCGGTGAGGTTTTTCTCCAACCAATTTCGGCGGAGCGACTGTCGCAAGAGAAAAAACGGGATCACCGGAATGAGGACGACCATCCAAACGAGAATTAAGACGCAGCCAAGCGGCTTGGGAAGCTGCGGCATGATTCTCCAGAGCAGCGGATCTTTGGGCACATACTTCGACATGGATTTCGAGTTGCCTAACGGGCCAAAGAGTTTCGGTTACCCAATCTACCCCTCCGCGAAGAGCCGAATTGCTTCGGGATAGGCATCGCACTCGGCCTCGAAGACGCGAGCGGCGAGGGTGTCGGGGGTGTCCCCTTCGAGCACCGGGACGGCGCGTTGGACGATGATCTGGCCGTGGTCGTATTCGTTGTCAGCGAAGTGGACTGTGCAACCGCTGAGCTTCACGCCGCGAGCCAACACCGCCTCGTGAACGTGATGCCCATGAAAACCTTTCCCGCAGAACGCCGGAATCAGCGCCGGGTGAATGTTGAGCACTCGCCGCTCGAAGTCCGGCGGGATGCGGATCAGCGACAGGAACCCGGCCAGCGTGACCAGATCGACCTGAGCTGCTCGGCAGCGGTCGAAGATCGCGGTTGAAAAACTATCGACCGAATCAAACTTCTTCCGAGTAATCACCTCACACGCCAACCCTGCTTCGCGAGCACGCTCGATCCCGGCAATGCCCTCGCGGCTGGCGATGACGACGGCGATCTCGGCATTCAATTCGCGGGCTTTGATCTTCTTCAAAAAGTTGACCAGCGTCGTTCCGCCACCAGAGATCAACACCCCCAACTGAATTGGCCGATCCAGCTTGTGCGAACGGAACGAAGAGGACGGAGCGGAGGAAGTCATGCGAAAGCCCTGTTTCATTAGCGAGGATTAGCGGAGATTAGCGTTCATGTCCGTGCTTCTCGAACGAGTTTGGAACACCAATCGGCGCTAATCTTCGCTAGTTGGGATCAGGGATTTGTGTTGGAGGAGTTCAGAGTTGTTTTGCAGGTACTCGTTGCGCCAGCGGTAGTGGTCGAGCAAGGATGCGGTGTCTCGGCCGAGCAGGTGATACGCGAGATATATGGCCTCGATCGTAGCCAATCCGGCGGCGGGATCGTCGAAGACTTTCGAGACTCGCGGGTACGCGGTTTGACAGCGTGGCAGACTGCGGATGGGCAGGTGCGCGTACTTTTTTTCCATGCGTTCGGCGAGTCGCCAAGTTCCATCGATGACGAGCAGTCCGCAGTTTTGATCCGCTTCGCTGAGCTGCGGACCGCCGATGCCGAGTCGGACGTAGCCTGCGAGCGATTCGGGACCGTCATCGGGGTAGTTCCAGAAGGTGAACTCGTCTCGCTCGCGCAGTGGCTCGACCGAGCATTTGCTGCGGTTCTCGCGGCGGTGGACGACGATGATCGTGGGCGGATAGTTCGGCACGAGAGACTGCTTTGGAGTACGGAGCGAGGCGGTTGTTGCTAGGGGAATTAGGCGGCAATAGAGTGGGTCCGCCGAGTGTTCGCAAGCGGCGCAGTTCGGAGTGTGTTCGATGACGTTGTTGTTGTGTCCCGAATGTTGCCAGTGGCGTGAGCCGGTTGAGGGTCGCTGCCCCGTGTGTGCCGGTTCGCTCGATCTCGCGATTCCCGATTCATCATCTGAGACGATCGCGGAGGTGATTGGCGACCTGCAAGGACTGCTTGGCGAGGCAGATGTTTCGCGAGGCGACATGCCGGAACGGGGCCGATTATGGGGGACGACCAACGGGTTGTTGTTCGTGCCGTGTGAGTCGCGAGTGATCGTGTTCACGAACGACGATCGTACGGGGAGCGCGATACGACCTGGCAGACTCGGCCGATGGATTGATCGGTGGTGGTCACGGTTGAGCGGACGCGAACCGACGGCTCGATTCGCTTGCGAACGTCGAGCGAACGAGTTTGCGGTCAGTGACCGGCTCGCGTTGGCGGAGTTACTGCGATCTGATCCGGGAATTCTGTTTTGGTCACGCGGCACGATTGCCACGTGGCGGAGGCAACGAGGTCAGTGGGAATTGATACGACCGAACGCGTCCTCGTGGCCAGAGCGGATTGCGATGCGTGACCGCGATGGCAATCGTGCTCTACAAATCTGGTTGGAGACAACAGCGTGCCCGCTCCCCGTGAATGCTCGTTGACGGAATTCCTCGATCTGCTGCGCGACTCGTTGAGGGGCGATACCTGTTGGGGCGTCGTGCTCAGCCAGCCATGTTGTGGTACGGGGGGCTCGCCTGCAACGGCAGTATCAGAGCCCGTGCAGGCGAACCGCTCGCACTACAAGCTGACCGCTCGGCCGGTCGAACTGTCGGACGGGCGTCGCTACCAACTCGCCGAGCGGCGTGGGAAGCAGGAGTTTCATCAAAATCTCACCTCCGACGAGTTGCTGACTCGGATCACGGCGGAGTTCGGCGAACACTTTGAGCAAGCGGATCTCTTCACACCGGACGCCGACTACTCGGCACGAGTGATTCGCAAAGACATCGCGCGCGTAACGCGACGCAAGCCATCGAAGTCGGCTCCGGTGCTGACGCATGATCGTGGCAAGCAATACTTGATTCCGGAAGGCCGGCCCTGTGCATTCCTGGCGGAGATTGGCGTGATGACTCCGGCCGGTCAGGTCAAAGCGGCGAAGCAGGCGAAGTTTCGGCAAGTGAATCGGTTTCTGGAGTTCGTGGACGATGTCTTGCCGGAACTGTCGGCGACGGGAGTCCTCCGCGTCATCGATTTTGGCTGCGGCAAGAGTTATCTGACGTTCGCGCTGCATTACTTGTTGACCGAACTGCGCGGGCGAGAGGTCGAGATCATCGGACTCGACTTGAAAGCCGAGGTCGTGCGCGAGTGCCAGCAGATTTCCGAAAAGCTCGGCTGTCGCGGGTTGCGATTCGAGGTCGGCGACATCGCGGGTTACGCCGCCGCGGGACCGGTGGACTTGTCGGTGTCGCTGCACGCGTGCGACACGGCCACCGATGCCGCGATCGCGCAAGCGGTGAAGTGGCAGGCGCAGGTGATCCTCGCCGTGCCGTGTTGTCAGCACGAGGTCTTAGGTCTGCTGCCCGACGAAACCCTGCCGGGTTTGTTGCGGCATGGTATCTTGAAGGAACGTTTCGCCGCGCTGGCCACCGATGCGCTGCGTGCCGCGCTGCTGGAGTCCGTCGGTTACCGAACTCAGGTGCTGGAGTTCATCGACTTGGAACACACGCCGAAGAATCTGTTGCTGCGAGCCATCCGCGGACCGCGACCGCTTCTCGATTCGGCCGAACGATATCAACGATTGAAGTCGCAACTTGGCCTGAGCGACTTCGAGCTGGAGCGGCAGTTACCGCCTTCGCTTGCCGCGCTGGCGTTCAAGAATGCTCACGTTAAACGTGTTGGCTCACTTCCATCCCCTTTTCAGGAGCCTGTCATGCCCAATCAAACTTCGTTGGAATAGATTGAACTCGCAGAACTGGCGCAGTCGGTGGATGACGGTCGAGTGGCCGCCGATCCGTTCAAGTTGCCAGCGGCGACGCGGACGCCGCTGGATACTCGGCTGGCGGATTTGAAGACCAAGGACGCCGCCACGCTGACGATCAATTCGCTGGCCCCGTTCGACGCCACGGGCAGCGCCACCGTCGACAAGCAAACCTGCGGCTGCACGGGGACGGGCAGCGGCGGGTATTGCGGCCGCGAGGCGGTCCTGAGCCAGTTCGCCTGCCCCTTTAGCGCCAATACCCCCGAGTGCATGGGCTACTCCCTGCGCACCGCGAGCAGGGCATACGCAGCTAAATGGATGGAGTGTTGAGTAGAAGTTGGATGAGGTAGTTGTTGTCCCAGCCGGCGGTTTTGCGTTTGCAGGCGATGCCGGCTTTGACCGTCTGGTCGGCTTTCAAGAGTGTGAGCCCGATGCGGTTGAGA
>CAMDRI010000056.1 GCA_945906725.1 Candidatus Kuenenia stuttgartensis
GCTCGACTGTGCGAGTCCTGAAGGGGGAAAGGTTCCTCTGGCCAGTTTGGCCAGGCTTCACAATCCGGACAGCAAGCCTCGCAAGCCGCTCAGCAATTGGCCGATCAATTGCAGAACAACCCGCGCGCGAATCCTGAACTCGCGCAGCAGGCGAAAGAACTCGCGCAGAAACAACAGCAGGTCGCGCAGCAGATGGAACAACTCGGTCAACAACCAGGAGCCGCCAATGCCGCGCAGCAACAACGTCAGCAAGAGTTGAACAACACTGCCGGACAACTTGGCCAGCAATTGGCCGAGTCGCAGAACAAGCTCGGCCAGCAACCGCTCAACTTGCCGAAACCTGCCGAGGGCGCGAAGCAAGCCGGTCAACAAGCGGCGAACAGTCAACAGAAAATGGAATCGGCCAAGCAAGCATCCGAACAAGGCAACGCCAATCAAGCCGCTCAAGCCGCCGAACAAGCGGCGGAGGATTTGCAGCAAGTTGCGCAAAAAGCGCAAGCCGCTGCGGAACGAACTCCGCCTCCAAGGTCGCCGATCCCGCGCGGCGTCGGCACAGAAGTCGCCGAAGCCGCCGAACGCTTGCGACAAGCGACGGATGCTCAGCAAGCTGACAAACAACAAGCGAAATCAGAACAGGGCAAGTCGGAACAGGGCAAGTCTGGCGAAGGAAAGCCGGGCGAAGGAAAATCTGAAGGCCAGTCTGGGCAAGGTCAGTCGAGCCAGGCTGGAGAAGAAAAATCACAAGGACAGGGGCAGCAAGGAAAATCAGAGGGACAAGGACAAGGACAATCTCAGGGTCAAGGGAAGGGACAGGGACAAGCGCCCGGACAGGCGCAGGGCTCATCGTCGTCGGAGGCCGGTGAAACCGCTCAGGGACAGCCGTTGGCTCAGGCCGCGCGTCAATTGCGAGCGGTGGCGCGGGCGCTCTCGGATGCGGCCGATCAGTCCGCTCCATTGCCGCCTCAGGGGGGCAAACCTATGCCGGGCGATCCATCAAATGATCCAAACGGCAATCCGCAAGTTGCTCAGGCCGGAGGAGGCGGCAACGGACAGGGCAGTCAGGAACAAGATCGCGGCAAAAACCTTGGCGACCTGCCCACACAGCTCAAGAAAATGACCGGCCGAAACTGGGGTCAGTTGTCGAGCAAGCTCAAGACCGAGCTGTCGCAGCAGGCCAAGCATCAGGCTCACGGCGATTACAGTAAGCTCATCAAGCTGTATTTCCAGGAGATCGCTAAGACGCAGCCTGACGTGGAGACGAAGCGATGAGCGGACTGCTTCAGCTAGCCGATGGCCGACAGCCGATGGCTGATTGCCGACTTCAGTTTCCTGGTGGTGATCGAGAAACTGAAATCGGCTGTCGGCTGTCGGCTCACGGCTCTCGTCCGGACAAAGTACGCCGAGCGTTTTTGCGCTCGGCAATCCTTGGCGGAATTGGTTTGATCCTTCCCGCTCGCATTCGCGCCGATGACCGCACCGAACGGGACACGCAGATCGACGCGGCGATCTCGAAGGCACTGGTTCATCTGGCGGAGCGGCAAAATCCCGACCCTAAAAACGGCGGCGCGTGGTCTTTGGACGGAATGGGTGAGTCGACGGCGGCCACGTCTCTGGCGATCATGGCGTTCCTTGCGGCCGGGCATGTACCGGGCGAGGGACCGTATGACCAAAACATTCAACGCGGAGTCCGCTGGGTGCTCGACCAGCAGCAAGCCAACGGGATGCTGGTGCGCGAGCGTGCTCATGGACCGATGTACGCGCACGGCATCAGTACTCTGATGCTGGCCGAAGTCGCCGGTATGACCGACGACGCGCTGGCCGAACGCTGCCGCGATGCTTTGAAAAAAGCCGTGCGGCTGATTTTGTCGGCTCAGTCGGTTCGCAAAGACCGTGGCAGCCAGGGGGGGTGGCGGTATCATCCCAACAGCAACGACAGCGACCTGAGCGTCACCGGCTGGCAACTGCTCGCGCTGCGAGCCGCCAAGAACCTCGGCTGCGATGTGCCGGCTGAACACATCGACGCCGCTGTCGAGTACGTGAAGCGGTGCTCGATTCGCAATCGCGGATTTGGCTATCAGCCCGGCAGCGGTTCGTCGCCGACCCGCGCAGGAACCGGCATTCTCTGTCTCGAAATCTGCGGCGTGCATCACTCGCCAGAAACGCTCGGTGCGGCCGACGCATTGCTGCAGGATCCGCTGCGGGCCGATCAGGAGTGGTTTTTCTACGGCATCTATTATTGCACGATCGGCATGTTTCAAGTCGGCGGCAAACACTGGGAGCAAGGCAAAGGTCACTTGATTCCGCTGCTGCTCAACCTGCAAGCCGCAGACGGCAGTTGGTCCGGCCGCCAAGGGCAGGAACGCGGATTCGGCACGATCTACGCCACGAGCCTCGCCGTGCTGGCGCTGTCGGTCGAGTACCAGTACCTGCCGATCTACCAGCGATAATTGGAGTGCTTGCACAACTATGAGAAGCCAACAGTGGTTTGCTAGTCGCGAGGAACTCACATTTCAGAATCGTTCCGCGCTGCGGTCGATGGGGCTGAACCCGGATGACTTCGCCGGCAAGCCGGTGATCGGGATCGCGAACAGTTGGAGTGATCTCAACAACTGCAACGCGAGCCTGCGTGAACTGGCCGAGGCGGTGAAGCGCGGCGTGCTGCTCGAAGGGGGACTGCCGCTGGAGTTCCCGACGATCTCGCTGGGCGAGGAGTTCATGAAGCCGTCGGCGATGCTGTATCGCAACTTGATGGCGATGGATGTCGAAGAAACTCTGCGAGCCAATCCGATCGACGGTGTCGTGCTGCTGTGCAATTGCGACAAGACGACGCCGGCGCAACTCATGGCGGCAGCCAGCGCGGACTTGCCGGCGATTCAACTCAACGGCGGGCCGCGAGCGATCAGTCATTTTCACGGCGAGCCGATTGGTTCAGGGACCGATCTGTGGCGGTACTCGGATGAACGTAGGGCAGGGCGGCTCTCGGATGCGGACTGGCGAGACCTCGAAGCGTGTTACGGTTGCGGCGTTGGCGCGTGCAACACGATGGGGACCGCCTCGACGATGACCTCGCTGTCGGAATCGCTGGGCATGATGCTGCCAGGGACGGCCAGCATTCCGGCGACGGACGCTCGGCGCATGCAGGCGGCGACGGCGACTGGCCGGCGCATCGTGCAGATGGTTCACGAGGATTTGCGGCCGTCGAAGATTCTCACGCCGGCGGCATTCGATAATGCGATTCGAGCGTTGTTGGCGCTGGGCGGTTCGACGAATGCCGTCGTGCATCTGGTCGCGATGGCCGGGCGACGGAACATCCGTTTGCCGTTGTCGCGGTTCGACGAACTCGCGCGGACGACGCCGTTTCTCGTGAACTTGATGCCGTCGGGACAGCACTTGATGGATCGCTTCCACGCGGCCGGAGGTTTATCGGCCGTGCTCGCGGAGATTCGCGACCTGTTGAATCTCGATAGTTTGACCGTCACCGGCCAGACGTTGGGCGAGAACATCATTCGCGCACGCAGTTTCGATCGGGACGTGATCCGCGCTCGTGAACAACCGTTGGCAGAGAACGGTGCGCTGGCGGTATTGACTGGCAACCTCGCTCCGCGTGGGGCGGTCATCAAAGTGTCGGCAGCGTCACCGAAGCTGATGCAACAGCGAGGCCGAGCCGTCGTGTTTCACGACTACGAAGACTTGCTCGCGCGAATCAATGATCCCGCACTGCCGGTCGATGCCAACAGCGTGCTCGTGTTGCAGAATGCCGGCCCAAAAGGTGTGCCAGGTTTTCCGGAATGGGGGAGCATTCCGATCCCGACGAAGCTGTTGCAAGCGGGTGTCACCGACGTCGTGCGGATCAGCGATTCGCGAATGAGCGGCACGGCGTTTGGAACCGTCGTGCTGCACGTCGCACCGGAATCGGCAGACGGTGGGTTGATTGGACTCGTACATGACGGCGACGTGATCGAGTTGGATGTCGAATCTCGCCGTCTGCAACTGCTGGTGGACGATGCCGAGCTTGCTCAGCGTCGAGCGGCATGGCAGCCGCGACCGATCAAGCACCTGCGTGGGTATCCTCGACTCTACATCGACCATGTGCTGCAAGCCGACGAAGGCTGCGACTTCGATTTCCTGCGTCCGTCGAGCGACGTCGAGTTGGAATTCGTGCAACCGGTGGTCGGTCGATCGTAGGATGGGTACTGTTGCCCGTCCTGGTCGGACAAGAGAGCCCAACCTACGACAACCTTTCACCCACGTTCGCGCTGCGGCACGAAGGCTCGCGGTGGTGGGCCGACGTATTTGGCTCGTGGCGTGATCAGCCGGTTGTCCCGTTGTTGTTCGAGGACGTGGGCCGACCAGCCGGCGACTCGTGCGGCGGCGAAGAGCGGCGTGAAGAGTTCGGCGTCGAGGCCTAGCATTCGATACAGCCGCGCCGTCGGCCAATCGACGTTTGGGCGGAGTTGCTTCTGCGACCACATCGCAGCTTCGATCGCATCGGCGATCTCTTCGAGGCGGTGTTGTTGGTCGGTCGTCGCAAGATTGCCGCAGACCTCTTTCAAAACGACCGCCCGAGGGTCGGGTCGGTCCCGGTAGATGCGATGACCGAAGCCGGCGATCCGACGTTTCTTGGCGATTACGTCGCGCACGAATTTCTCGGCCTGCGACGGCGATTCGACGGACAACAGCAGATCGAGCACGTTTTCGTTGGCTCCACCGTGCAGCGGGCCTTTCAAGGCTCCGACGGCAGCGGTGATCGCCGAATGCAAATCGGAACCGGTCGAAGCGACGATCCGAGCGGTGAATGTCGAGGCGTTGAATTCGAGGTCGGCGTAGCAAATCAGCGATTGTTCGAGTGCCCGCTCGTCTTGCGCGGTGGGGATTTGGCCGGTGAGCATCGACAGAAAGTTTCCGGCGAAGCTCAGTTCTGGGTCGGAGTCTGCCAAATCCTCTCCGCGAGTCAGCCGTTGCCGCGCGGCGATCAGCACCGGGACTTGGCCGAGCAACCGAATCGCCTTTCCGAGGTTGGCGGTGTCGTCGGTCTCGTTGGCTTGCTCGTCGAAGTGGGCCAGCGCGCTGATCGCGGTGCGGAGCGCGTCGATCGGGGCGATGTGCAGGGGAAGTTCGTGCAGCAATTGAATCACGGCCGGCGGGACTTCGGCAGCCTCGGCGAGGATCGCTCGGAAGTCGGCGAGCGTTTCTTGGATCGGGAGTTCGCCGTGCAGCAGCAGGTACACGACCTCGGTGAACGTGGCGTCGCGCACGAGGTCTTCGAGGGCATAGCCTCGATAATGCAAGCCGTGGTCGAGCGTGCTGATGGCGGTCTCGCCTGCGACGAGTCCGTCGAGTCCGGCGGCTGGTGTTTTCATGGCGTTTGTCGTAGCCACGTTCGCCAGAACGTGGGTTCTCGGTGACTCACCCTCACTCTGGCGAGCGTGGCTCCCTCACATCGGCGATTAATAGTGCGGCGGCTTCTCGGCCTGCGGGTCGCGGACTTCGGGGCCTTCGGTGGAGAGCGTGACGACTCGCGTGTCCAACAGAATCAGTTCTTTTCGCAAGGTGTCCAGCTCCGCCTGTTGCCGGAAGACGACTTGGCTGAGCTGTTCAAGGTCGTGTTGCAGATGCGTCAGCAGCAATTCGACGTTCGTGAGTCGGTCATCAGCATTGGCGGCGGACATGGAATTTTAAATTTCAGATTTGAGATTTCTGACTGGGATCACGGCCTTTGGCCAACTGCCATCGGCCGGGCATCGTAGGCCGCGCGCGTGGAAACTCAAGCGGTGGTTGCGATACGCTCGCCGCACCGTTTTTCAAGGAGTTCTTCAATGCGAGTGATTCGGGTTTTGGTTCGTGCGTGCTGTTTGGTTGTGCTGGTCGCGACGATGAGTCGCGCGGATGAGAAACTTCCGCGCTGGCAGTTTCGATTGAGCTTCCCGAAGGAGGTCCGGGACGAGCCGTTCTCCGGCCGAATCGTGTTGTATTTCAGCCAGAATCGGCCGCAGCCGCGCGAGCGATTGAGTTGGTTCAAGCCGGAAGTCTTGATCGGTCGGGATGTCAGCGATTGGAAGCCGGGTGAGCCACTCGTCATCGACAGCCACAAGCCGGACGAAACAACGACTTGTCCGAAGCCGGTAGATCAAATCAACCTGGCTGGTTGGAAAGTCCAAGCGGTCACTCGGTTCAACTCGTGGGAACGAAAAGTCGGCGACGGTGCGGGAAACGGATTCTCGCCGACGGCGGTCGTGCCGAGCGAAGCGGGCACGATCGACTTGCCGATCACTCAGTTGTTGTCCGAAAGCAAGTTTCCGGAGAACAACTGGTGCAAGCTGCTCCGCATCCGGTCGAAGTTGCTCAGCGAATTCCACAAGCAAGACGTCTTCTTGCAAGCCGCCGTGTTGCTGCCGGCGAGCTATCACAAGCAGCCGGAGCGAAAGTATCCGGTCGTCTTCACCATCCCCGGTTTTGGTGGCACGCACTTCGATGGTGTGCGCGGCGAGCCGATCAACGAGCAGAACGAGGGAGGTGTTGAGTTCATCCGGCTGATGCTTGATCCAAGTTGTCCGCTGGGACACCACGTTTTCGCGGACTCGGCGAACAATGGCCCGTGCGGGACGGCACTCGTGAAGGAGTTGATCCCGGAACTCGACAAGGCGTTTCGTACAGACGCACGGCCGGCGGCACGATTTCTCACGGGCCACTCATCCGGCGGTTGGTCGAGCTTGTGGCTGATGGTCTCGCACCCCGACGACTTCGCGGGGACTTGGAGCACTTCGCCCGACCCGGTGACGTTCGAGGACTTTCAATACATCAACATGTACGCGGTTGGCGAGAACATGTACGCCGATCGCGCTGGCCAGCGTCGCCCGATCGCGCGACGTGGCAAAGACGTGGTCCTGTGGTATCGCGACTTTGACGTGATGGAAGAAGCGCTCGGTCCGGGCGGCCAGCTTCACAGTTTTGAGGCGGCCTTCAGTTCTCGCGGTTCCGATGGAAAGCCGGTTCGCATTTGGAATCGTCAGACGGGAGCGGTCAATGCTGAGGCCGCAAAGGCCTGGGAGGCATACGATATTCGACTGGTGCTCGAACGCAATTGGCCGACGCTTGGCCCGAAACTGCGAGGCAAGCTGCACGTCCACATGGGCGATCTCGACACGTTTTACCTCGAAGGGGCGACACGAATGCTCGGCGAGAGTTTGAAGAAACTTGACAGCGACGCAGTTGTCGAGATGCACGCCGGCCATGATCACAGCAGCGTATTGAATCCGCAGTTGATGGGGCATCTGCGGGCCGAGATGGTCGCGAAGTATTTGTCGGCGAATTGATGCCCGCTTGCGAAGGACGCCTGATGTCTGCCGTGCCGTTGATTCCGCCGACAACCAATCCGACTTCGATCTTCGAATTCTTTCGTGGCAGTTACGGCACCGAGTTACTGACGGCCGCTGTGGTGGAATTCGATCTCTTTCGCCGACTTGTCAAGCGGCCGAAATCGTTCGACGAACTGCGTGCCGAGATTAGCTTGCAGCGTCGTCCGGCAGTTGTGCTGTGTACGGCACTGCGTGCGATGGGCTTGCTGGCAACCGATTCGCAAGAGCGTTTGAGTCTGACGCCGCTCAGCCGCGAGCATCTGCTGTCGGACACCGAGTTCGACGTGAGCGGGTACATCGCGCTGGCCGGCGGTAGTCCCGGTGTCCGTGAGATGATCGAGCGGCTGAAGACCGATCGTCCGGCCGGAGCGTCCGATCCCGATGAGGGAACGGCGTTCATCTACCGCGAGGGGACGGAGTCGGCGATGGAGGCAGAAGCTTCCGCGCGGTTCCTCACGCTGTCGTTGGTGGGACGAGCCAAGAACGTAGCTCCCGTTTTGGCCGAGCGAGTGCCTCTAGACGGCACGCGAACATTGCTGGATGTCGGTGGCGGATCGGGCATCTACAGCATCGCGTGGTTGCGTCGTCATCCGGCGCTGCGAGCAATCGTGTGGGATCGGCCGGAGGTGTTGAAGGTTGCTCGCGAAATGGCCGAGCAGTACGGCGTGGCCGATCGAATGGAGTGTATTCCCGGTGACATGTTCGTTGATCCGGTTCCGGCGGCAGATGTCGTGCTGTTGTCGAACATCCTGCATGATTGGGATGAACCGGAATGCCGCACGCTGATTGAACGCTGTGCGGCGGATTTGCCGTCAGGTGGACGACTGCTGATTCACGACGTGTTGCTCAACGACGACCACAGTGGCCCACTGCCGATCGCGTTGTACTCGGCCGCGTTGTTCACGCTGACCGAAGGCCGAGCATACTCGGCCCGCGAGTTCCAATCATGGCTAGCTGGCACTGGACTGAGTTTACTTCCGATTACGCCGACACTCGTGCATTGTGCAGTCGTCAGCGGTCGGAAGTGATTTGCCACTGTCGAATCAATCGTCGCGGGAATTCGACAGTACGCCAAAACGGAACAGGTAGTAGATCAGAGTCAGGAATGACTCCAGCGTCGCGGCGACGTAGGTCCAGCCAGCGGCGTTCAAGACGCTGCGGACGGCAATCGCCCCTTCGCCATCGACGATACTGAGTTGTCCCAGCAGTCGCTTCGCACGGTTGCTGGCGTCGATCTCGACGGGCAGATTGATGATCTGAAAGAGCGTCGTGCAACCGAAGAAGGCGATGCCGAGCCAAATCAATTTGAGGCTGGAAAGGACGATCCCCAGGATCAGCAGGATCATAAACGCTGGGCCGCCGAACTGAGCCGCTGGCACCGCGAAGTTCCTCGCGACGAGCGGGGCGTAGTGGTTCGCATGTTGAATCGCGTGCCCGGCTTCGTGAGCAGCGATACCGACAGCGGTCGCGGTGTGGCTCTCATAAACTTCTGGGCTGAGCCGTAACACTCGGGAACCGGGGTCGTAATGGTCCGACATCCAGCCGTGGGCAACCTCGATTCCGACTTCTTGGCAGCCGGAGTTGTCCAAGATGTGTCGCGCGGCGGCGGCCCCACTGAGTGGTGCTGGAACCCGCATCCCGTGGTGGTAGGCCGATTTGACTCGCCACTGCGCCCACAACATCAGCAGGATGGCAGGAGAGGTGAAGATCAGTAATTTGATGTCGAAAAACATGGGCGGTCCCTTTGTGTCTGAACTCGCTCGTCCAATCACTGCGAGCGGCTGAAGATTTTACGCGAGTCGACCCCGATTCGTTGAGTGCAATCAGTTCTTGTTCGGCTTGCCGTCGAAAACGTCATCAAGCCGACGACCACTGATGCGCCGGTGGAACAAGCAGGAATGTGGCGAGGTGGTGGCGAGAGGCGATTGGGTGTTGCGAGCCAATCCATTTCACAGTTTTAGGGCCGAAATTGCTTGAGATGAGGCGAAGTTTTGAGATCAACGGAAAATTTTGAAAACTTGGCACTCCGTCTGCCTGTCACTTCGTCAGAGCAATCACGAACGAACGGACTTCCCGGAAAACAAACCACTTCCTTCCGTCGTTCAGCCCGCAGGAAAAAGGAGTCTGACCATGAAAAAGCTGATTCTTCTCACGATGCTGGCCGTCGGTGCGTTGACCCTGGGTGTGACTTCCGAAGCGAAGGCCGACCACTGGAATAGCTGCGGCCCCAGCTACGGTAGCTACTACGGCGGCGGTTACGGATCGAGCCTCTATTACGGTCCCGTGTATCGCTACGGCTACGCGCCGGTAAATAGCTTCGGCTATACCTATCCGTCGTCCAGTTTCTACTACAGCCGTCCGGGCCTGAGCGTCTCGGTCGGTTCCGGCTATCGAGGATATGGCTACAGCACAGGCGGATTCGGTGGCGGCCGCAGCTACCATCATGGTCATCGCCACAACCATCACCACCACTAACAACTGACGTTCCTGCCTAAACTCTGGTGCGGACGAGATTCTCGCAGAGTAACTCTGAAATACAAAAACCCGGACCAGAATTCTGGACCGGGTTTTTCGTTGGTCGTTCGAGCGAACGTCGCTGCTTACAGCTTCGGCTTGCCGCGCAGCTTGCGGCGAGTGTGACCGCTACAGGGGCGAGCACCGTGGTTCGCTTTCGTGATCTTGCGATTGTTCTTGGCCATGTCATTTCCTCATTTGGAATTCGTGGTTGTTGAATGGGGGCGGGAATTTACCCGGAAAGCCGCCCGTTGCAAAGCGAAGCGGCGGCCTCCAGCGGAGATTGTTCGTCCCGTCGTCGTTGAGCCTGCCGGTGGGCGGAATCAAGCCGGTCTTGCAGGCGTCGCAGGACTTCGGCCTCTGCACTCTTCGCATCTGCGATGTCTTGAGTTTGACGAACCAACGTTTCAGAGGCGACCTGTTGACGCCGGAGTTCGGCCAAATCGGTCTGTAAACGATCCCGTTCTTGACGACATTGTCGCAGTCGGTCCGGGTCGAGTCGTCCGGATTGCCCACTGTTTTGCTGAGTTGTACCCAAGCCTGAGAGCATCAACTCGACGCTGTTGGCGGCGTCACGGATCTTTGCGTCGGCTTGCAGGCTCTGAGCGAGCGATTGCAGTACGGCGTCACGACGATACTCGCGAACGCGCAGCAACGTGGCCAACCAAGGCGAGGACAACGACATCTCGAATTTCCATGTCACAGAGTTCACGAGAGTTGACTGGCAAGGCACCGCAGCCTTGTGAGTGTGTCTGCAAACTCGGTCGCTTGGTCGAGCGACTGCTGGAGGAACTCGGTCCAGCGGAGTCGTTCACGGATGGCGGCATCGACCAGCGGGTGCGATCCGGGGTGGTAGGCTCCGACCGAGATCATGTCTTCGTGGTGGCGATATGCGGCGAGGGCTCGTTTGAACTGTTCGGCGGTGACGCGATGCTGGGGCGAAATGACGTCGGGCATCACGCGACTGATGCTGGCCAGCACATCGAGCGCCGGCCAATGAGCTTGCTCGGCGAGGCGACGAGATAGAACCCAGTGGCCGTCAAGCAGACCACGCACCGCGTCGGCGATCGGTTCGTTGAAGTCGTCGCCATCGACGAGGACCGTGTACAGGCCGGTGATGCTGCCGGACTCCGAGTAGCCGGTGCGTTCGACGAGCTTTGGCAGGACACTGAAAACACTGGGCGGAAAACCGCGAGCGGCAGGAGGTTCACCGGCGGCGAAGCCGACTTCGCGTTGAGCGTGAGCGAAGCGAGTCAACGAATCGACCAGCAGCAGCACATCGAGACCTTGATCGCGGAAGAACTCGGCGACGGTCGTGCCGAATTGAGCGGCTCGCAGTCGGAGCGTTGGGGCTTCGTCGCCCGTCGCGACGATGACCACGCTGCGACGTAGACCGTCGGGACCGAGAGACTTTTCGAGGAACTCGCGCACCTCGCGGCCCCGTTCGCCGACGAGCACGACGACGTTTACGTCTGCCTGGCTGCCGCGAGCGATCTGGCCGAGCAGCGTGCTTTTGCCGACGCCGCTGCCGGCGAAGAGTCCGACTCGTTGACCCTTGCCGCAGGTCAGCAGGGCGTCGATCGCGCGGATGCCGGTGCCGAGTGGCTCGGTGATTCGTGGCCGACTCATCGACGCGGGCGGTGTGCCGTGCAGCGAACGGCGATGTGGCAGGGCGGGCTTATCGCCGCCATCGAGGATTTCGCCGCGAGCGTTGAAGACTCGGCCGAGCATTTGTTCGCCGACGCGGACTTGCGGTGCGGAGTTTTGCAGTGAAACTGAATCGCCTCGACGCAAGCCGGCAATGTCTCCGAGCGGGAGGAGCAACGTTTCCTGGTCGCGAAAGCCGACGACCTCCGCTTCGGCGAGACGTTGAGGACCGCGATGGACGCGACAAAGAGCGCCGATTGGTACGGGAAAATCAGTGGCCGCGATGGTCAGACCGCTCAGTCGAGTCACTCGACCGGTCAGTCCGACAGGGATAATTTCCGCGACTCGTTCGGCGAAGGCGAGCATGGTTGAGTTCACTCCGCGAGCAATTCTTCGGCGATGCGTTGCAGAATGACTTCGAGCCGCGCGTCCGTTTGGCCGTTCGAGGATTCGACGACGCAATCTCCTCGCAAGAGCGAGGCGTCTGGAAGAAGATCGATTTCGCGGTTTGCATCGAGTGATTGTGCGGCGGATGAGACCAGCAGTGCCGCATCGGCGGGGTGCAGGCGGACTCGCAGGCGATCCGCACCGACGGACCAATCGAAGGCGGAGCGTAGCAAATCGAGAACGGCATCAGGCTGAACGTCGAGCGTGCGACGGAGCAGACGCTCGGCGATGGCGATTCCGAGTCGGACGGCCTCGTGCTGGCTCTGATCGAGCCAATGGTCTCGTTGAGCGTGCAATTGGTCGTAGGCGGTTTGTAGAGCGACAAGAGCCGAATTCAATTGGGGATCAGCGTGTGATTCCGACCGCAGCGAGAGGTCAGTCGGCAGCGTCAGCGGTTCGAAAGCAGAGGAGTCGAAACGCGACTCGATCGGCTCGGACAAGTCGGCCAAACGAACTCGGCTTGCGGCGCTGTTGCGAGGATCGGCTTTGAGAATTCGTGTGGCGGTCGTCATGCAAAGGCCCTCTGCGTTGGAGACTCAGGCAGCAGGTGGACGATGCGATTGGTTGGTTCGTGTGAGATCGATTCAGCGGCAGGAGTCATGTGTTCGCAGACGGCATGCGCGATTTCAGCGACGAGTTCCTCGGGAACTTCGCCGAGTGACTTAAGGCGGCGGATTACGTCGGTTTGCAACGACGCTGCGAATTGTGACAAGCAAGCCGAGGCGAGTCGCGTCGAAAAGCGAGTCAATAAGACCGCGATGGCTTGCGGACGTTCGTGGCGCAGCGCGTCAGCGAGCGGTTGCGGATCGAGCTGTTGCAGGCGAGCGAGGTCGGTTGGCGGCTGCGTTGGAATGGATGGTGCAATGACGGCGAGGTCTTCGCCTAGTTGGCGAGCGGAAGGGGGTAGGCCTCCGAGGGGTTTAGCATTTTGCAAAGTGCGATCCATTGAACGTTCACTTGGAGGGTTGACGTCCGCCGCTCGCCGACGGGCGGCTACGGCGAGACATAACACGGCGAGAAATCCACACGCGACGTGTGGCCAGGCGGCGAAAGCGACTGCTGGCGGAGTCGCCACGGTGGTGACGGTACGAGGAACAATTGACAATTCGGCAAGCGTCGCGTCGGGAGGGAGCAGGTTCCGCACGAGGAGGCGAATTCGGCGTCGCAGTCGCAGGCGGAGGTCGTCGTGGTTCGTGGCGCGGTGTTCGTTGGACAGCAACTGTTGTGCGACATGAGCGTCGAAAAAAGCTTGTGGAATCTGAACGACGATGTGCCACGCGAAGGAAGTGGCGGTGTCAGTCGAATTCGACGGAGTGTCGCTGTCGGCGGCGATGAGTGGTGAGAACTCGACGAAGTTGTCTGAAGCATCCGTGATCCAGACGATCGCCGATTCGAAAGTGGGCTTCGAAGTGGTATGGCGGTTCGTCGGGCGCGGCACTTCGACAAGCTTGGCCTGCACAGTCGCATGAGGAATGTGCGCGAGCGAGGCGGCGATCCGCGATTCGAGTTGCCGAGCGAGACGCTCTTGTTGGCGGTGGCGTTGTTGTTCGACGATCACTGGCTCGGAATCGTCGGTCATCGTGAGGCCGGTCGATTGATCGAGGACGACGATATCTTCCGCACTGAGGTCGGCAATCATGCCGGCGACTGCGGTACGCAGCGACTGTGCGAGTTCCAGCGTGATGTCGTGTCCGTCTCGCGGCAGGACATTGATCGTGGCCGTGACTTTGGAACGGCTCGCGAAGGCTGAGCGGCCTTTTCCGCGTGCCCAAATCACGTCGGCGTCGGCGATGGCCGGGATGGCCTTCAAGTGTCGTCGCAGGGTGTTGCGAAGGTCGTTGTCTTTGATTTGCTCAAGCTGCTCGTGACTGGTGAAGAGGTTGGCCTTCGCGATTGACGGACCCCGTTCGTCACCTGAGTCGCTGTCGGCTCGTTGCGATTTCGGAAGCGCGGCGGTGTAGCGGGCCATGTCCGCCGACGGAACGAGTAATTTGCGAGCATCACGGCGAAACGAATTCAGGCCGGCTTTTCGCCAGGCGTATTGAATGGTGTCAAGTTCCGATGCAGAAAACTCACGCCCTTCAGCGATCGGTTGCCAGCTTTCGGCTGAATGGCTCAGCAGAAATAAGAACCCGACCGCGCTGGCGACGAGCACGGCGACGATCGCGATCCGTTGGCCGCGAGCGAGTCGCTGCCAACGATCAACGGGTGCGGCCGCGTGTCGTCGCAATTCGTCCATGAACGCGCTGCCCTGTGGGCTAATCGGGGTCAAGCCGTCGTCCGTGACGGCCAGTTGGTAAAGCGGGCGCTCTTGCCCGTCGCGAAATCACGGACGGGCAAGAGTGCCCATCCTACGCCGCTTTGAGATTCGATCCCGGCCCACCGCGGGGCGGATAGCCGTATTCGCGGAGTTTTCCGGAGAGTGTGCGGAGGCCGATGTCCAGCGAGGTGGCGGTCTTCTCGCGATTGCCGCCGCAGCGAGTGAATGTGGTTTCGATGAGTTGTCGTTCCATGTCGGCGAGCGTCATGCGTGGGGCTTCGGTGCCGTCCGGGGTCTCAGTTTTCGCGAGCCACGGTTGCAGCATGTCGGCCGTGATGTCATTGCCGTCGGCGACGATCGCGGTATTTCTTAGCACGGTGTACAGCTCGCGAAGGTTGCCGGTCCAGAAATGTGCTTTCAGGCATTCCAACGCGTTGCGAGTCAATCGCGGACGAGGCTGGTCTTCCTGCAACGCCCAGCGAATGAAGAATTGCTCGGCCAGCGGCGCGATGTCTTCCGGACGTTCGCGAACCGGCGGCACGAGCAGTCGTTCGGCGTTCAATCCACGAACAAGGATTTCCAGTCCGAGTGTTTGCCGAGTCGGCAGATCAAGGTTGTGATGCGTCGATGCGATGATGCGAACGATCGGCCGATGCCGACCCTGCGAACCGTCCGACAGTTCCTGTTGCCGAGCGACGAAGCGACAGAGTGGCTTCTGCAAAGCGACTGGGAACTCGTCGAACTCGTCGAGAAACAACGTGCCGCCCGCGGGGCGTGTCGGTGTGTCGAGCGGCAGCGTGGCGACCTCGGAATCGGGAACATCGACGCACAGCAAATCGTTGAGTTGCTCCAACGTCAGCGACCGGCTGTGAACCCGGACGAAGGGTTGGGCCGATCGCGAACTGCAGTCGTGGATCGCATTCGCGAGTAGGCTGGTGCCGGTGCCGGGCTCACCGCAGATCAAAATTGGCGTGTCGCAGGCGGCGGCGGAGTCGATCGCATCGAAGAGTTGCTCCATGTATGGACTGCCGCCGAGAACTTCGCGAAGTGAATGAGTCTGCGGCAGCGGACGCGCCGTCTGCCGCTGAGTCTGTTGCGAATCGGCGTGTCGAATCGCCATCGCGATGATCGAGTTCAGCACCGCTCCAGAAAGTTTCTGTTCGGTGAGCATAGTCAGTCGCGCGGCAATCTCGTCAGAACGCAGGCCGTTTGGCAACGTGTGCGTGTCGCCGGACGTGGTAATCACAATCAACTGCGTGCAGCCGCTATTGCCGAGGAGTGCGGACGCGAAATCTCGAATCGGCCGCGAACCATTGTCGGTGTTGCTGGCGGCAGTCAACGCGGCCTCGTCGAGGATCACCAATGGCGTTGGTTCGCGAAGCAACAGGGCCGTCGCTTGATCCAGCGACCGATTCGGTTCGGTCGAAACGCAGCCTCCCGCGGAGTTTTCCAGTGCGGCGCGAATTGTCGCGTGCGAGATGCACGTCAAAACGCGAGCGGTGGCGGGCAGTTGGCCGGCGAGCGCTGCTGTCGAAGTGAAATCAGGACGAAATGGGTTTGAGTGCATGGCGTGATCCATGAAAATCAGACAGGGGTTCCGACGGACGAATGCCGTCACGAGGGGATGCAAGAAGCTGACTCAAGGCGGGGAAGGGCGGATTCAGGCAGGAAGCAGTGGGGCGAAGTTCGCGACGCTGCAGAGGGGAGAGGCCCGGAATGGGCGGAGGGGAGGCACTAGAAGGGATACTTGTTTGGCGTGCAGCCAAGCGAGCAGGCGAGTGATAGACCGAAATGCAAAATCGTGTCAATTCGACTTCGGCAATTTTCGCGAGACGAATTGTAGTTCAGGCTTTCCAGCCTGGCCCGAATCGGCGAACAGCGCCAATCGCTGCATGAGTCATGCCTGGAAAGGCTGACGTACTTTCAGCGGATCGTCACGAAGTCGTGATGATTGAGCAGAACGTGAATCAGATTCTCCCGTGTTCGTTGAGTCGCATCGGCGGACGGTGGGACGTTGCAGGTCGTCGATGTCTTGAACGGCGTGAGTTTGCCGGTCTCGGCGTGCGACTGCGATTGCTGTTCGAGGAAAGTCTCGCACTCATTGAGTTCGGCATCGGACGGCTGGCGGTTGAGCAGGTGCTCAAAGGCGAGCGACACGAAGGCCCGCCGACCTGGGGACGAGTTCAGCCAGACACGGTCGGAGTTGTTCGAGTCGGCCAACACGCGCTCGGCCAGTTTGCTAGCGAGAATGCGTGACTGCGCGAGTGTCAGTCCACTGTTAGCCATCGCGAGTGCTTGCTGCGGAGCGATGCTCTCCGAACGCCGATAACATTCCGAGACGTTCGGACCATCGAACAATGATGTGAACGTCATCCGCTTTTCTTTGCTGTTGCGGAAATACAAAGTCCGGCGACCGTTTGTCAGGCCGAGGTTCGGATCGAGATCGGGACCACCCGTCTGATGTTCCAAAGAACCAGCGACGTGCAGCGTCGCATCGCGCACCGCTTCGGCCTCCAACCGACGTGGGTTGAATCGCCACAGCGTCTGATTCTCGGGATCAACCGCAGAATTGTGCTTGGCCAGATCGCTCGTCGCTGGTGTTGTCGAGAGAAGTCGATAAGCGTCGCTCAGGACGATTAGCCGATGCAGTTGTCTCTGATCCCAACCGGATTCCATGAACTCGACGGCGAGCCAATCGAGCAGTTCCGGGTGCGCCGGCGTTTGGCCGTTGATGCCGAAGTCGAACACGCTGGCGACCAGCGGCGTTCCGAAATGCCGCATCCAAATGTGATTGACCGCCACGCGAGCCGTCAGCGGGTTGTCGCGCGACGCGATCCAGCGGGCGAGCGTCGAACGCCGACCGGTGCTGGTCGTCGGATGGATGGAGGTCAGCCCCTCGTATTGGTCGGTGACTTGCTCGACCGCTTTCGCGGCTTCGTCTCGCGATTGCTGTTGTTTCTTCAGAGCGGCCTCGGCATCCGCCAATGTCTTCTGAGACTTGTCTTCGTTGGGCTTGAGGCTGTGCTGAGCCTTCTCAACGGCTTGCTTCGCTTCCAGTAGCACGATGTCCGCCATGGCTAAGGCATGTTCTCGCGACGCGCGAGCGGCGGCTTGGGCTTGATCCCGTCGAACGGTCTCCGTCGCTGAGCCATCAAACTTGACGAGATCGGCGGCGATCACTGCCTCAACACGTTGCATATACCGCTGTGCGGCGATCTTGTTGTGCGTGCCGCTTTTCAGGGCAAACTGAGCTTCCGCCAGCAAGGCTTCGAGATTGGGTTTGGCGGTTGCCGACTTGATGGCGGCGACCGCTTGTTGCTGCTCGGCGGCAGTCGTCGGGGTGTCTCGCAAAAGCTTGTCGTCGGGAAGTGCCGTCACGACGCAGCGAGCGAACTCGGCGGTTGCATCGTAGGTCCACAGCGTCAGCTGGCCGCCCGCTTTTCGCGGCGTCGGCAGGCGGTACACCAAGCAGAGCGCTCCGTTAACGCTGATATTGGCTAGCTGGTCGCGCACCGCGACTCGCAATTCCAGCTCGCGATTGAGTTCGACCGGCAACGCCACCGCGCCTTCGTTCGGAAAAGTCGTCTGGCCGCCGCTCGTGTGAGAGATTTGCAACTTCGGTCCACCGGAGTACGCGCTGAGATAGACGCCGCGGCAATTCGCTTCATCCTGCGCGTCAAAACTCAGGCCGACCGACTTCCACATCTTGCCGCCGGTGGTTTTGAAGCGGAATGTCGCCTCGAAGTTCGCCGGATGCGGCGTCTTGCTGACGAGCGTGCCAATTCCGGTTTCCGTGTCGGCCTGCATCAACCGTCCGTCGCGATGTTCCCATTTTCCTTTCGTCACGTTCCACAACTCCGGCCGAGCAACCTTGAAATCCTCCGCAATCACCGCGTTGGCTGGCAACGCATCGACCGTCGGCGCGTCGGTCGGCTTCACGGCCGCCTGTTTCTCCACGTCGGCCAGTTTCCTGCGAGCCGCAGCGAGGTCTTGCTCCGCGCGAGCCAACTGCTGGCGAGCGTTCTGTCGCTCCTCGTCTTGGACGAACGATTGCAGGCCGGGGTAATAGGCTTTTGCCGGCAGCGAGACCGATTGAATGTCGGTCGGGACGTTGAATAAGCTCGGCAGAGCAGGGGGGAGCGGCTTGTCTTTGACCGGCTGAGCTTCGTCGCCCCGCACGAACAAAAATGTTGGCTCAGCGGCGTTCGCGTCGAACGCTCGCACAAGGCCGAGCTTCTCGCGGTCTGGCTCACCCGGCAGGCGATCCGTGCGGACGTCGTACGGTTCGAAGAAGGCTCGCAACTGGAAATACTCCGGTTGCGACAGCGGGTCGTACATGTGATCGTGGCACTTGGCGCAGTTGAACGTCAGGCCGAGAAATGCCTTGCCGGTATGCTCAACGGCGTTGTCGAGCCAGACGTTGCGGTTGAATCGGAACCAATGCCGCACGAGGAACCCGGTCGCTCGCAGCGCATCGGTATCGTCTGGCGCGACTTCGTCTGCGGCCAACATCTCGACGAGCATGCGGTCGTACGGCTTGCCCGTGTTGAGCGACTCGACAATCCAGTCTCGCCAGCGCCAAATGTGCGGCTTGCTTTCGCGAACTTCGGCGGCGTACCCGTCCCAATCGCTGTATCTCCAAACGTCCATCCAATGCCGAGCCCAACGCTCGCCGTATCGCGAATCGGTCAGCAAACGATCGACAATTCTTTCGTAGACTTCGGGCGAATCGTCGGCCAAGAATTCACGCAACTCATCCGCAGTGGGTGGGATGCCAATCAAATCAATGTAGGCCCGCCGCAACAAAACACCCTTCGACGTGGAGGGCAACGCGGTCAGCCCCTTCGCAGTTCTTATCGCCGCGAGAAACTGGTCAATCGGATTCGCTCCCGTTCGCGCGGCATCGTTCTTCGGAACGGCTGGCCGACGAGGCGGCTGAAACGCCCAGTGAGCTTTCGGATCTTTCTGCGGAACTTCGTCGGCCGGGGCGGCAGCACCGGATTCCATCCAGCGTTGCAGAAGCTCAATCTGTTCCGCCGGGAGTCGATCCCCCTCGGGGGGCATTCGTTCGGAGTCATCTGCGGCACGAACTCGCTTGAGAAGCAAACTTTCCTCGGGCTTGCCGGGAAAAATCGCGGCTCCGTTCTCGCCGCCGAGTCGCATGGCCGCGGCCGTGTCCAATCGCAAGCGGCCTTCCTGCTTGGAAGCTCCATGACACCGGAAGCAACGCGCGGCCAAGATCGGTTTGATTTGTTGGATGTAATCAACCGGATCGGCGGCGACGACCGTTTGCGAATCGATCGCCAACCAACAAATTGTCGCCGCGATGAACAGCGGCCACGAGAATCGACTTGTCCTGAGCATCGTTTTCGGGCCTCTGGTTAGTCGGCATCGCGTTTGATGAGGTCCGGGCCTGTTCCGAGAACTTTCTCGTAGGTTCCGGTCTTGGACTTCTGATACTTGGTGAAGCCCTGGCGTTCGAGGCCCTTGTCGCTGATGTCGCCGCGAATTGGGCCGCCGGAGTATTTCTTCTTGACGCTGGGAGCGGCCATGATTCGTTGCACTTTTTGGCCGGTCTGCGGGTGTTTCTTCAGCGGGGGATCGGCGATTCGTTCCAACATCTCGAAGGTCTCCCCGTGGGAGCCGTCGTCATTTATGACCACATATTCGTACAACGGCATGACAGACTTCCTCTCGCGAACTAATTTGACTGAGAATCCTGGCGAGTGAACTCGACAGCCCCCCATGATTTCCTCAGAATCCGGCCCGATTCAAGCGTCAGTTTTACCCGCCGAGCCGGTTGCCAAGCATTCTATCATCGCCGAACCTGGAGCCAATTCGATGTCTGATTCTCATGGTCATGAGCCTGCCACTTCCACCGGCGAACTTTTCGACAAGAGTGAATTGGCCGGGTTTGTCGCCGACGATCAATTGGCCGGCCGTCAAATCTGCAAAATGCTCTCGGCCCTTTTCGTCTACACGCTGATCGCGATGTCGACCGCAGCGACCTGGACCTATCTGGCGACTCATTGATTCTGAGTCGTTGCTAGTTCGCATTGGCTTTCGCGACTTGTCCCGGCTTGCGGACAGTCAGTCGCACCGGCTTGGACGCTTGATTCCCTTCTTGCTGCGAGATGCCGTAGATCAGACGCGACGATTCCGGCACCCAAGTTGAAGCCGTCAGGAAGATTTGGCGCTCCGTTTCACCCTGCCGAATCATCACGCCGCTGAGGCCGATGTTGTCCACGATCACGCCGTGTGGCAGGCTGTCGACGTCGAAGCGTTGCTCGTTGTTGAATTTGTCGGATCGCTCAATTCGCAGCATCGCCGTAATGGTCGTGCCCGGAGCGATGACCAGTTCTGGAATGTCGTCCGGTGTCGCCGTTGAAGCGGCGGGCGGAGCGGCTTTGTTTTCCTCGGCCTTGAGCGACTGCCGATCAGGCGAGAGAAAGACGACGAAGTTCGGCTTGTCCGCGAGCTTGATCTCGCCGAACGTGCCGGCCTCTTTCGTCACCGCCTGTCCGTGGATGATCGCCGTCGCGGTGATTTTCACGTTCGCCCAAGCCTCCTTCGGCGGAGCTTTTTCTTTGGAGTCCAGCGAAGTGCTCAACGCGGCACGAGCTTGCAAGTGCCCGGCTTGAACGACGGTCGGACTGGAAATCGAAAAGCCCTCCGGCAATCCCGTGACATCAAAACGGACGTCGCCGTCAAAGCCGTCCGTGCGGTCGATCTGAAAAGTGACTCGCGTGCCGCTGCCGGCGGCCACAGTCGCGTCTTTGCCTCCAGTGAGCGTCGGAGTGAAGTCAGGCTTCGGAGACCGCACGATCAGCGAGTAGTCGTGCTTGTCGCCACCGAAGCCGCGCGTGTCGGTGACTTTGACGAGATAGCTGCCGTCTGCCGGAGCCGTGAATCGCAGCCGGCTATCGTTGCCGAGTTTCCGTTCGCCGTCGTCGTCGTTTTCATAGTTCAACGGGAAGATCGGCAGGCCGTTGTCGATCAACTTTGTGCCGACAGGATACGGCTCGACGATGTAGCAAACTTCGTCGAGCGCGTGAACGGTGGCGCTGGTGTCGAAGTAGTCGATCCGCTTGCCGCCGTTCGCGTACATCTGCATGCCGGAGTCCGGGCCTTGCGGCATTCGGAATGTCTTGAGCACTTCGCCGCCGATGTAGAGGAATTGGTTGAGGTCCATCTCTTCCCAGTTCTTCAGACGCATATCGGGACCGTTTGAGTCAATTGGTCGGAACTCGTTGTAGGTTTCACGAACCGCTTGCAGCACGAGTCGCTGAACCGGACGACCATCTGGAGTGAGGATTTCCAGTTTGGTATCAGCCAGCGAAGTTTTGCGCGCCGCGTTTGTCTCGAACATCCAGACTTGTCCCGCTTTGGCCTCGAAGCGGAAGAGGTCTCGATCCCCCGCAGTCGCGAATTTTCCGTTGACGGTCGCCGGCAGCGAGATCGATTGAGCTTGTGCGAACGCATCGTTCGGCTCGGCCTCATCGACGGTCTGCATCGGAGCCGACTCGCTAGCGAGTGGCGGAATTGGATCGCCCGTCAGTGGAGTTGAGGTGACGAGTCCCACGCCGGCGTTCGCGATCGGATACGACTGCAACGATCCGTCCAAGCGGCCAACCAGCAGCGTTGAATTATCCGGTGAGATCGACAGTGCCTGCGGCCAATCCGGTTGCGTCTCCAAAACTTTGAGCTGCGTGAACGACTGCGTCTCCCACATTTTGATCCGCCGATCCTCGGCCGACGAGACCAGCATTTTTCCATCCGGCGAGAAGACCAGCTTGAGAATTCCCCCCTCGTGAGCGTACCGCGAGAAAGCGATCGGGTTCGTCCCCTCTTTGCCTCCGGCCGTGATGTCCCAAATGCGAATTCGTTTGTCCGCACCCCCTGCGATGATCCGCTTTCCGTCGAGACTGAACGCGACTGCGTACTGTTCCTTCTCCGGTTGATTGAGCGTGTCGAGCCGTTCGCCGGTCGCGACGCTCCACAACTTCACCGTTCGATCACCCGAAGCGCTCGCGAGAATCTGAGCGTTCGGATGAAACGCGACGTCGTACACCGCGTCGTTGTGTCCGTGCAGAGTTCGCACTTCAGCGCCGGTCTCGACATTCCAAAGTTTGACCTTCTGGTCGTAGCTCCCCGTCGCCAGCAGCTTGCCGTCGGGACTCAATTCGGCCGCGTAGATCGCATCGCGATGTCCTTGAATCGTGCGAATCAGCGAACCGTCCGACGTGTTGAAAAGTCGCACTTCGCCGAAGACTCCCGGCTCACCCGCCGCGACGAAAACCATATTCGCGTCCACAGCGAAGCCGACATCGTTCATCACGCCTCGCAGACCAGACAACTGCCGAATGGGCTTGTCCGGTCCCCTCTCCCTCGGGGAGAGGGCTAGGGCGAGGGCGAGGGCCTCATTTCCCGAAATCGATTCCACGCCACCTTGCCGAGCAACCGCCACCCGCTGTCCATCGCGAGACCACGCGAGCGCCTGAACCGGCTGCCGCACCTGCCCCTTGGTCGCAATCTTCGGCGTGACGAGCAACGTCGGATCGGGAGCCTTTCCGCTCGGTCCTTTCGCCCCGGCATCAATCCACGCTTTGAGGACCGCGATCTCGTTGGCCTTTGGCCCTTCATTTCCTTCCGGCGGCATCACCGGCTTGACCTTCTTCTCAACGCTGAGCACCAACCGGCTGAGGTCGCTCTTGCCCGGGACGATGACCGCCCCACGCTTGCCACCTTTCAGGGCAGAGTCAAACGATTCCAGGATTAGTCCGCCTTCTTTTTCATCGGCGTTGTGGCAGCCGTTGCAGTACTTCTTGAAGATCGGTGCGACCTGGGTGTTGAAGTCGGGAGACTGTGGCTTCGTATCGTCGGCGACAGCAAGTGGGTTTGCAGCAAGTACCATCGAAATCAACAGGGCTGGCAAATTTGTGCGCATGATTGTCTCGTCGATTGAGTGTCCGTGTATTTGCAGCTTCGGTGGCCATCCGCCCGGTGGATGATATCGCGCCGACAGAGTGTGTAGCGACCTCAGCGACGAGCGTCTCAGTGCCGGACCATGCCAATACGATGGTGCATGTAGGCCAGCAGGACGGCGTCGATGTGCTCGCTGGTGCGGATGGTGCGGTAGTCGATGGTTTGCTGAGCACAAAAGTGGCGGAGTTCGTCCAAGTACGAGTGCATTGCCGCGAGGTAGCCCTCTCGCAGTGATCGCGGATTGCAGAGCACGTCACCGAGTTCTTCCATGCCCTCGAACTTCGTCGTGCCGGTGAAGTTGAAGTCGAGTTCCTCGTCGTCGAGCACATGAAAGACGAGCACGTCATGGCCTCGGTGGCGGAGCAGTTTCAGTCCCTTGAATAACCCGGGTCGCGGCACGAGCAGATCAGAGATCAGCACGATCATGCCTCGGCGGCCTTGAGCCTCGGCGACCTGGCGCAGCACGTCGAAGATGTCGGTCTTCTGCTTCGGCTCCTCGGCTTCGAGGGCGAAGAGAATATCATTGAGATGCGTACGTTTGCTGAGCGGCGGGATTTGCGTGCGGATTGCTTCATCGAATGCGACCAGCCCAACCGAGTCCTGTTGCCTCAACAGCAAATGTGCCAACGTCGCCGCCGTCGTGCAGGCGTAGTCGTACTTCGTGGCCAACCCGTGTGGCGAGTGCCCCGCTCCGCTGCCGAACCGCATCGACTCGCTGAGATCCACGATCAGCGTTGTCCGCAGGTTTGTGTCCTCCTCGTAGAGCTTCACATAAACCTTGTCAGTCTTCGACCAGACCTTCCAGTCGATGCGCCGCACGTCGTCGCCAGGGACATACTCACGATGCTGCACGAACTCGACCGACTGCCCGAAGTACGGACTGCGATGTCCGCCCGACAAAAAGCCCTCGACGATTTGCCGCGCCTGGATTTCCAACCGAGCGACTCGCGAGATGACTTCGGGACGCAGGTGCTTGTGACTAGTCTTCAAGAGTCAACCTGCCCTTCCGGTTCGGCGAGGATGTTCGATTTGTAAATCGAGTCTGAGGAATGGTCGCAGTCGCATGACGAGCCGGCGATTCGCTCGGTCGCCGAGCATCTTACCGAACCGAGCTTCGCTGTCCGAGCCTTTCACGCATAAAGTCGGTTTCGGTGTCGATTCTCGATGACATGGTGGCGGACGTCTCCAGTTTGGGCGTCTCGAACTTGGACCAGTCCTCCGGCGTCGGGTCACATCCTGGCTTTGAGCAATGTTGCACGTCAGCAGCCATCGGTTATCGGCGGTGAACGAGGCGAAGTTCTCCGAGCTTCGCATGATCGAGCGGTAGTCTGGTTGAAGCATGTTGACTCGTGGCTCTGGCGGATCCGTATTCCAAAGTGTGAAGTACTGGTGCCCGCGGATCGCAAGAGTTTGTCTGTCCGGGGAGAACCGGGGGATGTAAGCCCCAGCATCGCCCATGATCGGGTCTTTCACGTTCCGGTCTCCGTCGAATACGATTTTTTCGCGCTGTTGCGCGGTTTGGAGATCGAAGAAATACCCCTTGGACGGGCGCACCCAATATTTGATTTATCGGTGAAGGGCCCAAACAAGACTTGAGTCTCAGAAGTTCGACCGGGTTTGCCGTATCCCGCGATTAAGGTCTTGCTGTCGGGCGTCCAAGCCAACCGACCGGAGTACTGCGGTGAGTAGGTGTCGGTTCGTTCCTTCGGATCCACGTCTCGTCGCCTCAGTTCGGCGTTAAGTCGCAGTTGCGGAACTCCCTGGAAATCCTTCCCGCCGACTTCCCACAACTGAATGACCGTGGCATAGCAATAGGTGGCCATGGCCAAGAGCTTTCCATCCGGAGAGAACTGCCAATGCAGCGGCAGCACGCCAGCGGTTCCCCTTGCCAGCCATTTTCGAGTCTCCGTGTCCCACACGTCGAATGTCAGCGGACCGCCTTTGGCACTCGTCTGCGATGGCACTTCCAATCGAAACAGAACGGAATCCCGATTCGAAAAGGTCTCAAGGGGCACAGGTTCCGGTGCCATTTGTTGCAGTTCCACGCAGCTCTTCGGGAACCCCAATTCTTCGGCGTCAACTAAACCGGCCAGTACGCCGAACGCCAGCACCATGACGATTTGGCCCAGACAGCGCACCTTCATGGTCAGACCTCCGCTCATAAGAACGAACACACGCCTGACAGATAAACGGAACCGCGCGACACGACTTTCAGAGCCAGCGTGGATGGCGGCGAATTATGTCATGCCGCGAAGATTTTTTGGAAGCGGGGGTCGCGGCTGAGTTCGCCTTCTTTAGCCGGGGTCGTCTCGATCAGTTTGTCGATGACGTGATCGGGGGTCATGCCTTCGGATTCGGCGGCGAAGTTGAGGACGATGCGGTGGCGGAGGACTGGTTTCGCCATCGCGATGATGTCATCGGTGCTGACGTGCGTGCGGTCGTTGAGCAACGCTCGAGTCTTGCCGCCGAGCAGCAGGTACTGCACGGCGCGCGGGCCGGCTCCCCAACTCAGCCATTCGTTGATGAAGTCGGGGGTACCGGGCTGGCGGACTCGCGTTTGGCGAGCGAGGGCGAGGGCGTATTCGACGACGTGGTCGGTCACCGGCACTTGGCGGACGATGCGTTGCAGTTCGATGATGTCGTCGTCGTCGAGCACCGCCTCGACGGCGTCGTTGTGAATGCCGGTCGTTTGCTTCGCGATCTGCTTTTCCTCGGCGAAGTTCGGATAGCCGACGTGAACCTTGAACATGAACCGGTCTTGCTGAGCTTCCGGCAGCGCGTACGTCCCTTCCTGTTCGATGGGGTTCTGCGTGGCAAGCACGAAGAACGGGTCGGGCAGAATGTGCCGAGTTTGGCCGATGGTGACTTGCCGTTCTTGCATGGCTTCCAACAGCGCCGCCTGAGTTTTCGGTGGCGTGCGATTGATTTCATCGGCGAGAATCACGTTGTGAAACAAAGGCCCTTGGATGAATCGGAATTCGCGTTGACCGGTGCTTTTGTTTTCTTGCAAGACCTCGGTGCCGGTGATGTCGGCAGGCATCAGGTCGGGCGTGAATTGAATGCGTGCGAACGACATCGACAGGCAGCGGGCCAGCGTGCTGATCATCAACGTCTTGGCGAGCCCTGGCACACCCTCCAACAGACAATGCCCGCGGCTGAAAAGTGCGATGAGCAATTGGTCGATGACGTCGTTTTGCCCGACGATGACCTGCGACATCTGCTCGCGAATTTTCCGATAGCCTTGGCTGAGTTTCTCGATGGATTCCCGTGTTGCCGTCTCTGCCGCCTTGACGTCGTCGCTCATGAGCCACCCGAACTCCTGTGTTACTAACCCGAAGCGTGAACGAGGGCGATCGCTCACTGACTTCCAATCCCACTAACGCAACAGAAGCGTTCGCCCTCGCTGACGCCTCGGGTTAGTGTTTGCGGCCAAACTCTAGCGGTCGCTCCGAAGACGGGCAATCAGTCGAGCAACTCGGTAACCGGGAAACGAAGAATGAGGAATGGAGAATAAGACTCCAGAGTGCGGGTGGCTTACCGTTTCTCATCCTTCATTCTCCGTTTCCCGGTTTTCCTTTCCCAGGTGAGTCGCGCATCGTTCACCTAAAAGCTCTACAATCCCGCACCGACCGGCCAATCAATCACAAGAGGTGTCCCGTGCTCGTGCCGATGGAACTTGCCCGCATCATCATCAGCGAAGTCAACGATCAGCAGGTGATCTACCTCCGCGAGGTCGATGGGGAGCGGATGTTTCCGATTCTGATCGGCCTGTTCGAGGCGACTAGCATCGATCGTCGTATCAAAAAGGAGTACCCGCAGCGACCGCTGACTCACGATTTACTCAAGGCCACCATCGAAGCACTCGGCGGTGAAGCTCAGTGTGTCGTCATCAGCGACCTGCGCGAGCACACCTATTTCGCGAAGATCCGCGTGCAATACGCTGGCGATGAAGTCGAGATCGACAGCCGTCCCAGCGACGCGATCGCGTTGGCTGTCCACTACGACCCGCACCTGCCGATCTACGTCGATTCGGAGGTTCTGGAACAAGTGCTTTGACGGGAGAGTGAGGCTGCCGCCGAGCCGCGTCCGAATGTCGCCATGACCATCGTTCCGGCTCGGCCGGAGCCTCGCCCTCCCGAAACAAATGCCAGAAGAATTCTTCGACATCGTGGATGACCAAGACCGAGTGATCGGCCAGATGGCTCGATCCGAGGTTCATCGCCGCAAGCTGCTGCACCGAGCGGTCTCGATCTTCGTCTTCGATTCACGCGGGAGATTGCTATTGCAGCAGCGGTCGGCGACGAAAGACGAGTATCCGCTGTGTTACACCTCCTCGGCATCGGGACACGTCTCCGCCGGTGAAGATTACGACGAGACCGCTCCGCGCGAGTTGGAAGAGGAGCTTGGGCTGACGTCGCCCGTCGAACGGCTCGCGAAATTTCCGGCCGGGCCGGAGACAGCGAACGAATTCACCGTCCTGTACCGCACGATCACTGATGCGTCGCCGCTGTTCGATCCAGTCGAGATCGCGGGGGGAGCGTTCTACGAATTGGCCGAGATCGACGACTGGCTGGCTCGTTCTCCCGAACAGTTTTCTCCGCCGTTTCGCATCGCCTATCAGTGGCATCGAGCCAATCACCCGGCCGATCTGCTCGGCCATTGACCTGTCTTCATTTTCCGCCGCCTCTTCAAGTGTTCCGAGAAGGCTGGCGGAAAATGGAGGGCGAAAAATCAAGACATTCGCCAACAACTTTTGGAGAGATGTGCTATGTCCATCGTGCGTGTGTTGTTGATCGTCAGCCTGACTGGCTTTGTGTTTCCGGTTCTGTCAGGCGAGTTGTCAGCCGCCTCCTTGCAGGGCGAGATTCGCGATGCCGAGTCGGGACATCTCTTGCCCGCGCGGCTCTACATTCAGTCGGCGGATGGAACGAGGTGGTACTTTGCGAAGTCGGCGGACGAACATGGTTCGGCGATTGTCTACGACCGGGCACGTGAAAAGAGCATCGAGAAGCACACGACCCTCTCGGCTCATCCGTTCGTCGCCGAGGTGCCTCCTGGCAAGTACGCGCTGACTGTCGAACGCGGAAAAGAATATCTGACCGCGACGAAAGAGGTCGAAGTTACCGACAAGCCGGTCGATGTGAAGATCGAACTCAAACGCTGGATCAACATGGCCCAGCGGGGCTGGTACTCGGGCGACACGCACGTCCATCGGCCGATCTCCGAGTTGTCAAATGTCGCGCTGGCTGAAGACCTCAACATGGTCTATCCGATGTCGCAGTGGGTCACGGTCACGCACACGCTGCCGGAGAAAGGCCGAGTCGATCCGCAGCCGATCCCGACCGCTCCGATCTTTGCCGATCCGACGCACGCGATCGTCCCGTTCAACACCGAGTACGAAATCTTCTCGGTCGGCCCGAAGCGGCACACGCTCGGTGCGGTGCTGATTCTCGGCCAGAAGGAGCCGTTGAAGATCGGCATCCCGCCGCTCAAGGCGGTGGCCGAAGAGGCTCATCGGCAAGGCGGGTTGCTCGATCTCGAAAAGCACTCGTGGGCCTGGACGCCGATCATCGCGCCGGTGATGAAGGCAGACCTGTACCCGCTGTCGAACAATCACATCTGGCGCACCGAATTCGCGTTCAAATCCTGGACGATCGAAAACAACTGGCGCGACAACCCGCGCATCGAGACCGACAAAGAGGGATTCACCGAACTCGGCTGGCTGCACTTTGGCTGGGAGCAGTACTACGCGATGCTCAACTGCGGCCTGCGAATGCGTCCGACCGCCGGAACGGCCAATGGCGTGCATCCGGTTCCGGCGGGTTTCAGCCGCGTTTACGTCCAGCTTGGCGATGATGACGACGAGTTTGCTCGGAGAGGTTTCTCACCCGCTTTGTGGCAGATGCGATTGAACGAGGGCCGCAGTTTTGTGACGACTGGACCGATGCTGACCTTCCGCACTTCAGAGACTCCCAACGAATTGCTCATATCCGGAGCTGTGTTCAGCAGCCAACCGATCGAGCGTCTGGAAATCATTCGCAACGGAGAGGTCGTCACCACGGTCAATGGCGAACAGGAACGAAGTCTTCGTGACGGCCCCGTGACTGAGTTCGATCGTTCGATCGACAAACGCAATGAGTCAGCCTGGGTGGCGCTGCGTTGCTTTGAAAGGCAGCCCAACGGACGAATCCGATTTGCTCATTCGGCCCCCGTATTCGTCGATGTGCCTGGGAAGCCGATCCGACCGCGTCGCGATCAAGTCCGCTATTTGATCCAGCGTTGCGAAGAAGAAATCGCCCGCAACAAAGAGGTGCTCAGCGACGCCGAACTGGCCGAGTACCGCGAGGCGTTGGAGTTCTATCGGTCGAAGTTGACCACGGCGCGGTGAGAGACGGATGGCTGCGGCTTGACCACAAAGGCACAAAGACACGAAGCAATCAAATTGCATCGCCTGACTTCTTCGTGCCTTTGTGTCTTTGTGGTCAATCTTTGCAAGGACTCAGCTGTCGGCGAATGATTCAGAAGTGATTGGCGCGAGCGTCCTGAAGTGAAAGCCATCGACTCGGCTGACGGTTGCGGTGCAGACGATGGCTTGCAGGATCAGCAAGCAGATCCAGCCGCGAGCCGCGGTGCCGGCGTATTCGGGAAGCGTTTGGCCGGGGCCGTTGACGATCTTGGCGCTGATTTCCGGCTCTCGGCCGCAGACCCACAGCAGCCAAGGCATCAGAAAAATCCACAACCGCGCCGCTTCGCCGGAGTTCTTGCCGCTCAGCCACAACACGAGGAGCGTCACGAGGCACCATAATCGAAAACTCGCCAGCGAACGGCCGGAACGCAGGCTCCCTTTCGTGCCGCTCAACCACGTCGAGACGGCGAACAGAAAAATCGGAGTGCCGATCGACAGCGCGAGTTCGATCGGATTGACCATCAGCCACGCCGAGTACGTCCGCGAGTACTGCTGGTAGAAGCCGGCATGATTGCGAAGGTTCTGCAACCACACGGCCGGCAGATCGAGTGACGACGTCCAGTAGGCCAGTCCGGTCTGAGCGGCGAAGCTGCCGAGCGCCGCTGCCACACAAGCCACGAGTTGCTTGAGCCGGGTTGTGAGCGGATCGGAGGATTCAGCGAACAGAAAATCGGCGAGCGTCCAGTACGCGGCAAGGAATGCGACCGGCAACATCGCGAGGCTCAATCGCATTCCGATCGACAGTGCGATACCGGCCAGCAATCCGTTCGGCCACGAGCGTCGCGACCATGCTCGGCCCCACACCGCGAGGAACAACGTCCCCCAAAACGGCAGCCACAAATCTGTGACCGGATGAAACACCGCCAACGCGGGAATCAGCGGCCAGAAGCAGACGATTCGCCAAGCGGTCTCGCGTCCGCACGTCCGGCGCACCAGACAAAACAGCGGTACGACAGTGACCATTGCGGCGATCGCGGTCAACATTCCCATCAGCCACAACGCCGCGCGATCCACGTCGGTCAGCGGCGTTGCCGAGGCTGCGGAAATTTTCGCGAGCACATCCAAGCCGCCTCGCACCGACTCCGGCTGATACTCCACCAACCAGGCCTGCAACGTTGGCGAGCGACTGACGATTCCAATGACCATCTTGTTGAGCTGAATGAATCCCGGCGGATGTGTGCCGAAGTGCAGCACGTCCCCTTCGCGCATCCGATCGGCGTACTTGGCGAGATAGTCCGGCTCTTGAGTCGCTCGCGTTTTGGCTTCGAGGTAGTAGCCCTGAAACCCGCGCAGCCACAGCACCCAGCCGGTCTTGCTGAGCCGATTCGGGTCCGGCGGGCATTCTTGAACGACCCCCTGCCAAATTGCGCCGACCAAGACTAACGCCGAGAGCCAGCCGCTCATCTCCCAACGATTGGCTTCGAGCACACGCCTGTCGGCGAACAAGCAGAAGACCAAATAGGCGACCGTCGCAACTCCCGCGACGATCCAGCCCAGCGAGGTCGCCTTGAGTTCTGCGGCCTCGTAGGGGATGCGATCCCAAACCCAATTGTCCGACGGCACTCCCAGCGGAATGTCCGATCCCCACAGCAACCAAATCGTCGCAGTCAGACCAGCCAATTGAGCCAGCCAGAAACACAACTTCGTCGCACGCATCGTCGCTCCTCAACAGATCACTTCGCCGCTCCATCAGCGGCGCTGGACTCTATCGAAAGACAACCTTGCGGCAACAGAGGAGCCAAGTTCTGCTATGAATGCCGTCCTTCTCCCCTAGCAGCCTGTTGAAAAAGCCGTCGTTGTCTTGACGTTTGTGACAGGGCGCTATGATCTGCGGCGTTGAGGGACTCGCGAGCCGGAGGAGTTGGGAATGGCGATGGGACATTGGCAGACGGAGCAGCAGCAAGAGTTTTGGATTGCGA
>CAMDRI010000057.1 GCA_945906725.1 Candidatus Kuenenia stuttgartensis
TACCGCAGGGCTTCGATGGGATCGAGGCGGCTGGCTCGGCGCGCGGGGTAGAAGCCGAAGAAGACGCCGACGGCAGCGGCGAAAATGAACGCGGCTACAGCGGCTACGATCGACACTTCGTGCTTCCACGGCGTTCCGCTGCTGAAGGCATTGATCAGCGAGACGACTCCGATGGACGCTCCGATGCCCAGCGAGAAGCCGATCACGCCGCCGATGCACGACAGCAAGACCGCTTCGACCAAGAACTGTAGCAAGATGTCGCCGGAGCTGGCTCCCACCGCCATGCGGATGCCGATTTCGCGAGTTCGCTCGGTGACGGAGACCAGCATGATGTTCATGATCCCGACGCCGCCGACGAGCAGCGAAATCCCCGCGATCGCGGAGAGCATCAGTGTGAGCGTGCCGGTCACAACGCCGAAGATGTTGGCGATCTCGATCGTGTTCTGGACGACGTAATCGCGTGGCTCGCCGGGTTGAATGCGATGCCGCTCGGCCAGCAGTTGGTCGATTTCGTTCTGAGCTTCGGACATCAACTGTGTCGATCGAGCGGACGCCATGATCGCGTTGACGTTGTCGAATTCGGAACCGCTCAACCGCTTGCGAACTGTCGTGTATGGCATCAGGACGATGTTGTCCTGATCCTGGCCGACCATGTTCGCCCCCTTCTTTTCCAGCACACCGATCACTCGGAACGGGATGTTCTTGATGCGGATGTTCTCGCCGATCGGATTGGTCGTTTGAAATAGTTTGGCGACCAGCGTGTAGCCGATGATGCAGACTTTGCTCGCGCTGGTGACGTCCCGATCGGTGAAGAATTCGCCGCTCCGCAGCGGCCAGTTGCGAACGGTGAGATAATCGCCGTTGACGCCATACATCTCGCGGGGACTGAAATTCGAGCTGCCGTAAATGACCTGCGCATTCGCGCCCACGAGTGGCGATGACGCGCGAATCGACGGGCAATCCTTGGCGATTGCGTTGGAGTCGCGAGCGGTCAGAGTCACGTTGGCCTGCATCACTCCGCCACGCTGGCGGTTTCCCGGAAAGACCATGACGACGTTGCTGCCCAGCGCCTCGAACTGACCCTGGACCAGCGAACTGGCACTCTGGCCGAGCGACACCATCGTCGTCACCGCCGCGATTCCGATCACCACGCCCAACACCGTCAGACTCGCGCGCATCTTGTTCTTGGCAAGTGCCCGCAACGCGACCCGGAGAGTGAGGAGCAGACTCATCGCGGCGGCCCCGTTGCAGGAGCTTGCACGCCGGTGACGAGCACGTCCCCTTTCTGGAGTTGGCCCGTGACCAGTTCGGTGAATTGGCTGTCGCTGAGGCCGGTCGTGACTTCCACGGCTCGCAGCAGGTCGCCCTCAGCGACCCAGACGTGCCGGCGGTTGCGATCTTTCCGAAGCTGCGCACGTTCTTGAGCCGACAGCGACTTCTCCGACTGCTGTGCCTCCCCTTGCTCATCGTTGGGATTCGCCTGTGCCTGGCCTTCGAGAATGGGAATGTCTGCCGGCCGAACTTGCTTGGCAGACGGATAGAACCGCAATGCCGCATTGGGAATCTTGACCACATCGTCGCGATGATCGACTTGAAATGAGAGGCTCGCGGTCATGCTGGGGAGCAGATCCAAGTCCGGGTTCGCGGCCGAGACCACGACCGGATAGGTCACGACGTTTTGAGTCGTCGTGGCAGCCAGCCGGATCGCCAGAATCGTGCCGTCGAACAATTTCTCGGGATACGCATCGACCGTAAACGTAACCGGATACTTTTTCTGCTGAGCCAACTTGATCCACCCGATATCCGCCTCATCGACGGACGCGTGAATGTGCATTTCTTTCCGCATGTCGGGAGCAACGATGAACAGTTCGGGAGTTTGAAAACTAGCGGCCACCGTTTGTCCCGGATCAATTTTTCGTTCGATGACGATGCCATCCACGGGCGAGCGAATTTTGGTGTAGTTCAAATTCGCTTGCGAGTTCTCCAGCGTGCCCTGAGCTTGAGCCACTCCGGTTTCGGCAACCTTGAGCTGTGCGTCCAACGACAATCGAGCGAACTTGAACTTGTCCATTTCCGCCTGCGCGATGAAGGTCTCGTCTTCCGTTCGCAGCGCGATCGCCCGCTTCTCGTCGTTGATCGCCTGCTGCAACTGAGCTTTGACACGAAATACGTCTGCTTCACGGCTCGCGATCGAGGCTTCATCGCGGAAAACATTCGCCTGATAGATAGTCGGATCAACCGTCGCCATCAGATCGCCGACCTTGATCTCTTGATTGAAATCGCAGAACAGTTCCTTGATCGGCCCCGACACGAACGACCCAATCACGACTCGCAGCTTCGGCTTGACGGTCCCGGTCGAGTTCACGACCGAAATAATGTCACCCTGCTCGACGGTCGCGGTTCGCCACAGAATCTTATTCCGTTTTGCCCAAGATTCCGCCATAGGTTTGTAGGCGGCAGCGGCACCTCCCGCCAGAATCACCAGGACGATCAGAATTTTGATGAGCATGCGCATGGTGGCTGTCATTGATCTCAGGCAAGAATTGCGAAACCGGGTCTTCGCAGACCAGTCATTACTCGGCCAGTCGCCGGTTCGTTTCGGAGATGGTAATGTCTTTGATTGAAATACGTGATGTGTGCAAGGTCTATGATTTGGGCGAAGTCAAAGTCGAGGCTCTTAAGAACGCGCATCTGACCATCGAACAAGGCGAATACATCGCCTTGATCGGCCCCTCCGGTTCCGGCAAGAGCACGCTGATGAACACGTTGGGCTGTTTGGATCGCCCGTCCAGCGGCAGCTACAAACTGGCCGGCGAGGAAATCGCCACGATGTCGGGCAACGAGCGTGCTCGCATTCGCAATCAGCGGATCGGCTTCGTTTTTCAGAACTTCAACTTACTGGCGCGAACCTCCGCACTGGAGAACGTCGAGCTGCCGCTGCTGTACTCGCGAGGCATCTCGTCCTACGAACGGCATCGCCGCGCGATCGAGAAACTCAAGCTGGTCGGACTCGGCGATCGACTCGATCATCATCCCACTCAACTCTCCGGTGGACAGCAACAGCGCGTCGCGATCGCGCGGGCACTCGTCAATGAGCCAGCGATCCTGATGGCGGACGAGCCGACCGGGAACCTCGATTCCAAAACCAGCCGCGAAGTCATCGCCTTATTCCGCGACCTGAACGAGCAATCCGGCATCACAGTCATCTTGGTGACGCACGATCAAAACGTGGCTCGCAACGCCAAGCGGATCGTCGTGCTGCGTGACGGCGGAGTTGTCTGCGACACTTCCGATTTTCTCCAAGCTACCCAAGCGCTTCAGGCGGAACTTCCGGAGTGACCCGCAAGCCGACCGCAATCGTAAGACGATGAACGATCAGAATTCTTTGTGAAGTCTCGATCGCGTCGTCAGTCTGGACTCCGGCATGATTCGCAATTCGCTGATCCTTCTGCTGCTAGTCTGTCTGGCGCTTTCGGCAGATTCTGCGCAAGCCCAGCATGTGCTGCCGACGCTCTTCCGTGAGCAACGCTCGATCTCCGTTCGAGATCCCTCGCAGCTTCAGAGGACACGCATCCCGGACTCGCCGCCGCCATCGAGAGTTTCTGATCCGCAACCCGATTTGCAGCCGTTTCATTTGTCGCTCGATGAAGCGATTCGCACGGCGTTGCAAAACACGGAGGTCGTTCGCGTGCTGGCCGGGGTCACAGCCACGACGAGCGGCCGGACGATTTACGACCCAGCCGTCACGAACACCAGCATCGACGAACAGAACGCGCTCTTCGACCCGAAGTTTTCGATCGACAACAACTGGAACCGAGTCGATAAGCCGACGGGCGTTTTCGGTCCGATCCCTGCTGACCCACTCCTTCCTCGTCCATCATTTATCACCGGCTCGCGAAACGACAACTTCCTCACGTCCAGCCGTTTGACCAAAAAGAATGCGTTGGGCGGCCTCTGGGAATTGGGCGTCGACGCCTCGCCGTCGCGGACTCAAGCTGCGCTCCCGCTCAATCCACAGACCAGTTCGTCGACCAGCCTCGGCTACACGCAGCCGTTGCTGAAAGGAGGCCGCATCGGGGCCAACCTCGCACAAATTGTGTTGGCTCGCATCGCCACCGAGCAGTCGTACTTTCAGTTCAAAGATTCCATGCAGGAGCAAGTTCGCGGAGTCATCGAAGCCTATTGGTCGCTGGTGGCAGCGCGCACGGACGTTTGGGCACGACGTCAGCAGGTTGACCAACTGACCGTCGCTGTGACGCGAATCAAGGCTCGCGTTGCCAAAGAACTCGACAATCGAGCGGACTTGGCTCAGGCCGAACTTGCCCTCGCGAACCTTCGTGCTCAGTTGATTACTTCGGAAGCAATCGTAATCCAGCGCGAAGCCGCACTGCGAAACATCGTGGGCTGGGCACCGTCCGACGGGATGCGGTTGATCCCCAACTCGCCGCCGAACACCGAACGCTTTCTTCCCGATTGGTCGCAGATCAATGAGCTCGCGGGCGAACGCCGGCCCGATGTGATCGAACTCAAGCTGATTCTGGAAGCCGACGAGCAACAGTGGCAGATCGCTCGCAACAACGCTTTGCCGCAAGTCGATGCCGTCGGCCTGTATCGCTGGAACGGTCTCGAAGGGACGATGCCCAATGGTGCGTCGCTGTCGTCGAATTCCGGAGCGTTCACAGATTGGACGTTGGGAGTGAAGTTCTCAGTGCCGTTGGGGCTGCGTCAGTCGCGTGCCGCGCTGCGTAATCGCGAACTGATCATCGCACGCGATCGTGCCAACCTGCAGCAGGGCCTGCACAACGCTGGTCATCAGCTCGCCACGAGTGTTCGCAGCCTCGATCAGTTCTACGAGCAGTACCTCGCCTTTCGAGACGCTCGGCAGGCGTCACGAGTCAACTTGGATGCTCAACTTCTGAGGTATCGCACGGGGCAAACAATCCTGCTCAACGTCTTGCAGGCCTTGGCCGATTGGGGCAATTCCGTCTCGTCGGAAGCGAATGCGCTCACGCAATACAACACGCAACTTGCCACACTGGAACGCACAACCGGCACGATTCTCGAAACGCATGGCGTCGTCTTCTACGAAGAAAAGAGCGGCTGGGTCGGCCCGTTAGGGCACTTCGCCGAAGAGGTTTGTTATCCCAAGGACATGCGGCCGTCGCAGAACGCGGATCGTTACCCGATCTCGGACAAGCCAGCCGAAGACGCCTTCGACTTGCAACCTCCGAACAATCTGCGCGACCCCTTGAAAAACGTGCCCTACGACGACATCAAATTGCCGCCGCTCGAAGACAGCCCACTCGACGCACCCGAGAAACAAGACTCAACGCCGCCGCTGAAACGTCCCAACCAGGTTCCGCTAACACCCGAACCCCCGCAAGGTGAGGCCCAGAAACCCGCCTCGGATCGAACGCCCGCGACCGAAAGAACGGTGGTGCAACAGACCAAGTCCTGGTTTGGCCGACGTCGCCTAGCCGAATAGCGAGGCAAGCACCTCAAATTGGCTGGCTGAAAACTCGCCGAAAGCTCCCGCGGCCTTCGCTCGCTCGCGCTCGCGAGTCCAGCTACGTCTATATCGGAGTCCGCCCGTGACGCCCTGATGTTGGGCGAAGTCGCTCAATGACAGGCTCGGAAAGCAGGATCGACGAAAGCTCGATGAATTTCTGACCTCCGTGCGCAAAACCGAGCAGCGCGTCGCACGGCGCGAATCATGGATCTATGTGCCGAAGCCGCAGCTTGATGCCGAGAACTTACAGCTTGGCAGCCAACCGCAGACTTTTCACGACAGGCCGATGTGGTTGGACGTCATGCTCGAAGTGTCTTAACTCGCGACTCTTGCCCGTCCGGATTTGGCGACGCGCGAGGAGACGGGCAAGAGTGCCCATCCGACTCACGGTTTCGCATCCATCCCCAGCGACTTCAAATACGCCAGCAAGTCGGCTACGGCGGCAGGGGTCACGTCCTTCTCGAAGCCTTCGGGCATCAGCGATTTGCCGTTGGAGACAATCGTTTCGATGTTGCTGCGGAGGACGACATCTTCTTTGGCTTCCGCTCGCCGCAGCGTCACGCTGGTTGCGGTATCGCCGACGAGCAAGCCGTTGAGGACTTTGCCGTCCTGCGTCTCGACGACGTACGTCGCGAAGTTCGGCTGAGCTTCACGGTTCGGGTCGAGAATCGCGATCAACAGATCGGCCGGTGACTTATTCACGACGCTCTGCAAATTTGGGCCGACGGCGTGGCCGACTCCGGCGATCTGATGGCAGTTCGCGCACTTCTGCTGGAACAGGAGTTTGCCCTTCGAGATGTCGCCGGGTGACCGCAACGCTGTTTGGTAGTCGGCGATGACCTTCACTCGGTTCGCATCGACGTCGCCGGCCAGCAACTTCTTCGCTCGGTCCCGCAGCTCCGACTTCGGATGATTCAGCAACAAGTCCTTTTTGTCCCGCTCGATCTCGCCGCGCAGCACTGTGCCGTTTTGCAGCATGTCCAGCAGCGAGCCGACTCGATCGGTCGATCGAAGCAGTGCTTCGATGACCTCGCGACGCAACGCAGGCGAGTGACCGCGCCAGCCGGCGAGTAGCAACTTCGGGACGTCGGCGTGTTCGAGTTGTCCTAGCGAGTTCGCGGCGGCGAGCTGCAATTGCGGATCGACCTGCGGGTTGAGCAGCTCGCTGAGCGACTCGCGACACGACGCGCAATCGAGGAACGCCAGCACGCGCACGGCGGTGACACGATCGGCGATCGGCCGCTCGGCATCCTTTGCGGTGGTCAAAGATTGGCTGACAAACTGCGTGACTCCTTGTCGGAGCTTGTCGTCCGCCTGAGCGGCAGTCATCAGGCGATCGACCGTCATCCCACGACGTCGCAGGCCGTCTCCCAAGGCGATCAAGATTGCCGATCGCGCCGCCGGCGAGACCTGTCCGCTGAGGACGATCTTCAATGCGCTCGCGCCGGCGGCGGGATTCGCGTCCGTACCGAGCATCCGTGAGAGTTCGGAATACCAGGCAGCCGCGTGCGGCTGCTTCGCGAATTCGGCATCGTAGGCGAGCGCTTCGAGAAACGCCGTCGCTCGGCCGGCCAGCGAGGTCATCATCGCCGTGCGGATGTCGCCCGCGTTGCGCGGGTCGCGAGCCAAGCGGCTGAGCGTCGCAACCGCGAGATCGTTCGGCATCTCGCCGGCCGAGAACGCCAGTTGCCAGCAGACGAGGTCGCTGTCGTCGCTCGCTCGCTCGGCGGCCGCCTCGGCAAGCTCGCGGTCCTGAGCGAGCAGCGGCTCGGCGAGTCGCAGCACATGCGCTCGCAATCGCGGTTCGGGATGTTTGAGGTTCACCATCAATACGTCGGACTTCATCGCGCCGAGTCCAGCCAACGAGTAGAGACAGTGCAATCGCGCGAGCGGCGAACGATTCAGCGCGGCCATGCGGCGCAGCGAAGGGACGACCGACAAGTCGCCCCGTTCGACGAATAGTCGCTGAGCGGTCTCGCGGTTCCATGAGTTCGGTGACCAGAACTGCTTGATGAGCTGTTCCGGCGGCAGCTTGCCGATCGGCTCGACTTTCATTCGCTGTCCGTCGGGGCCGACGAGTCGCCAGATGCGGCCACGATCATGGCCACTTTCGAGATCGACAAGCGCTTTGATGTCCTCCGGGATCGAGGCGGGATGCTCGATAGTCTCGCGGTACATGTCGAGCACATACAGCGTTCCGTCCGGTGCGTTGACGAAGTTAACCGGCCGAAACCAGTTGTCGGTCGAGGTCACGAACTCGGTGTTTTCGTCGGCCCGCTTGGCAACGAAACTGGCTCCCGTCGGTGTCATGATCTTGCGATGAATCAGATTCGCACCAACATCGCCGATGAAAGCGTTTCCGCGAAACCCTTCGGGATACGCTCCGCCGCGGTAGATCGTCACGCCGGTGGCCGAAGTGAAGAAGCCGATGGGAACTCGCTCACTTTGCGGCAGCCCGGCGAACTTCGGATCGGCGACCCGCCTTGCCGTGCGGACGATCCGCCACGGTTCCGGCGGACTGCGGCGGAAAACCGTTGCAGCCGCTCCCTCGGCCCCGATACTGCGGACAATACCGCTCGCGACGAAGGTTGGATTGCGATCCAAATACCGACGCGGCAGGACAACCTGTTCAATGTGATTGCTGTTGTTGCAGACGAAGCGGTTCCCCCAATCGTCCGTCGAATGCCCGAACTGTTCGCCGCCGCTGAGAAGTTGAATCGACTTCGCCACCTCGTCAGCCGTCGCGTCAGAAACTAGCACGCTCGGATCAAACGAGAAATCGCTGGTCCCCCGCAACACGGCCTTGCCGTCGCGTGTCAGCGCGTTCGGATTACGGCCGCCAGCCACGAGGATGCGATTCTCTAAGCCCCACTTCATGTTGTTGGCCAGCGACTGCACGTTGTCCTTGCCGAACCCGCTGAGCACGATCTTGCGAACATCGGCCTGGCCATCGCCATCGGTGTCTTTGAAGTACCACAGGTGCGGATGCCCGATCACGAACACTCCACCGCTGTAGCAGCAGACCGACAACGCCCACTCGAAGTTGTCGGCGAAGACAGTGCTCTTTTCGAACTTGCCGTCGCCGTCGATGTCTTCGAGCAACCGGATGATGCCGTCGTTCTTCTTTCCGCCCCCTTTCGGATGCAGCTTGGTTGGCTCGGCCGAGTACGGATAACCGTGGAACTCGGCGACGTACATCCGCCCAAACTCGTCGAAGCAGGCATCAACCGGGTCGCCAACCAGCGGTTCACCCGCAACGAGTTCTAGCTTGAAGCCCCGCTCAACTTTGAAAGTTGTGAGCGTGTCCTTTGTCTCCGTCGGCGGAATGCGCGGCATCAACTCTTTTAGCGACTTGCCTTGCTCAAGCGGCGACGGCTTGTCTTGAGCGAAACCGACACAGCAAAAAACGACCAGCACACACGGAAGTACAAAACGCAGCGGCATGTCTCACTCACCGATCCAACGTAGGGTGGGTCGAGTCATCGAGACCCACCAGCACAGTTGATGTTCCCGGTGGGTCTCGATGACTCGACCCACCCTACGGTTAAAAGACGACCTTCGCTGCCGGGAAAATCGGACCTTCCAAGCATGTGCGTCGATAGTCCCACTCTCCGTCGTCTTGCTGAATCTTGGCGACACAACTGAAGCAGATACCGATGCCGCAGGCCATCGGCGTCTCCAGCGACAGCCAGCACGCGACATTGGCCGCTGTCGCGATCTTTTGAACCGCGTGCATCATCGGCTCTGGCCCGCAGCAGTAGATGAGGTCCGGCGGGCAATCGGAGGCCAGCGATTGCTTGAGAAGCTCCGTCACGAATCCGTGATGACCTCGGCTGCCGTCATCGGTTGCCAGCCGCACGTCGAGTTCGTCGATCGCGAATTGATCCAATCCCGCGAGATACTCGACCGAGCGTGCTCCGTAACACAGCGAGACTTTGGTCGAAGCGGCCGTAACATCACGAGTCGGTGATCCGTAGCGTCGCGACGTCAGCAACTCGCGCGCGACCGCCAGGAACGGCGTCTGCCCGATGCCGCCCGCGACGCACATCAAGTGTTTCGTTTCCGCCGGCACAATCGGGAATCCATTGCCGAGCGGTCCCCAAACAGAGACTTCGTCACCCACTTTCCAACTCGGCATCAATCCCGTGAGTTTGCCGACCGTCACATAGCCGAAGTCGAAACCAATCGGTTTGCCATGCTCATCGTCGTAGGTGTCAAACAGCGCGAACGGCCGGCCGAGCAACGGGTCGCTCCCGCGATTCGGACGCACCATGAAGAACTGGCCAGGGATGATGCGTTGAGCGATCTCCGGACAGTGCAGCCGTAGCCGATAAGTGTTGCGAGCCATCGGCTGCTGCTCGACCACGCGAGCGATCGCTTGCAAGGCAGAACACGGCGCGAAAGCGGGGTGATTCATGGAGTATTAAGTACTGAGAACGACGTGAGATTGCCAGTCTGCTCGTAGCCACGCTCGCCAAGAGCGTGGGTCGAATTCTGAAATCCATGCTCCTGGTGAGCGTGACTACCTCGTGCTGGCTACAACTTCGGCACTCGTTCCAAAATCGACCACAGACGGGATTCCAGCATCGGTGCCCCACGCACAATCTCGGTCCCGATTTGCACGGCCCACAATGGGCAGCCTTGCAGATCCGTGTTGGGAATCTTCACAAGATCTTTGTGAGTGGTCAGCAGCACATCGGCCTTCGCTGTATTCGCCTGCTCGCCGAGCCAGGCAAGATCGTCGAGCGTGAAGTGATGGTGATCGGGAAACGATTCGAAGCCGACAAGCTCCGAGCCAATTTCTCGCAGCGTCCGCTCAAAGGACTCCGGGTTGCCGATGCCACAGAAGCCGAAATCACGCTGACCGGCCAGGTCCGTCAGTGGTTTCGACTGTCCGGCGCTGTTGATGAGTTGGCTCGGCCGAAACGAGACTTCGATCACAGTGCCGATCTGGTTGCACCGGACCAACTCCGAGCGGATCGCGGTAAGCTCTTCCGCCGATGCCTGATCGGTGCGTGTGACGATCACCAAGTCCGCTCGTTCGATGTTCGAGATCGGTTCCCGCAGTAGGCCGCGCGGCAGGCAATGGCCATAGCCCCACGGATTCGTGGCGTCAATCAGCACGATGTCGAGGTCACGATGGACTCGGCGATGCTGGAACGCGTCGTCGAGGATCAGCAAATTGCAGCCGTCAACGACCGCTCGCTTCGCCGACAGAATTCGATCCGGGTTGAGCCACTGCGGCACCCCAGGGCAAAGCTGCTCGAGCATGAGCTTCTCGTCGTTGCCCTCACTAACCCGAAGCGTCAGCGAGGGCGAATGATCCTCAGTCCCTCGCCGACGCTTCGGGTTAGTGTCGTGTGTCAGCGACTTGTACCCACGGCTGAGCAATCCGACTTTCGCTCCCGCGTCGCGAAACCAATTGGCCAGGAACGCGACAATCGGCGTCTTGCCAGTCCCGCCCGTCGTGAGATTGCCGACGCTGATCACTGGCACGCCGACTTCAAACGGTTCGCGCAGCCGGAAGTCAAACGCCACGTTCTTGCAGGCGACTCCGACGCGATACGGCCACTGCGCCGACCACATCCCCGCGCGCAACAGGCTCGCCGCGAGACCGCGTTTCCGGCCGGACATCACTTCGCGAGCGAACTGCTCCATCGTCGTCGGCACTCTTTTGGCTTTTAGAGGTTGGGCACTCCTGCCCGACCTGCGTTCGGATCATCAAGGACGGGCAAGAATGCCCATCCTCCGGCAGACGATACGGAACCAACGCTCGCGCGTCACGACCGAAGCTTGCATTGCACTCGTTCGGCGAACCGAGCGACCTGAATCACTCGCAACTTGTGAACTCCGCGAGCGATCCGCTCACCGACATCCTTCGGAACTGTCACGTCTCCAGCAACATTCTGCGCGCAGACCGACGCCTCTGTCATAAGCCACAGCAGCGAAGCAAAAACCAGGAGAGAAGCGATCGTTTTCATTATGTTCATCATCCATGAATTGGCATCGACTGCGACAAAAATGATTTCGAGTTCAACACACGTTTTCCTTGCCTGACCACTGACTCCACCACTGCTGAAAGAGTTTGAGTTGTGCTTCAGAAAAGTGCTTTTGGCTGGATGAGAGTCGATCGGATTCATTGAAATTCAATTCGTAGTCAATCTCACCGAGCAGCACGAGCAGGTACTTGTAGTACAGCACGAGGTCGGGGCCTTCGTCGAAACGGGACAACTCGGTGAGGGCCTCTTCCAGTTCCCATGCCAGTCGTCGAGCTTCGACGTCACCGGTCGCAGCCCGTTTGCAAAGGGCGATCAGGCGCAGCACTTCACGCGGCAGGCAATTGCCGATTCCGGTGATCGCGCCGACCGCTCCGCAGCGAATGAAGCCGTGACAGACTTGCGTATCTACTCCGACCATGAGCAGCACGTTGTTGTCGGCATGAGTGATGTGCTCGGCGGCGTAGCTCAAAGAATTCGCACCGCCGAATTCTTTGAAGCCGACGAGATTCGGATGCTCGCGCCGCAGATCGTTGAACAGGTCGGCTTTCGTCTCGAACCCATAGTAGGGACTGTTGTAGATCACGGCGGGCAGATCGGGGGCCGCAGCGAGCACTCCCGCGAAGTGTGCCCGTTGAGCCGCCGGAGAAGTTCCGCGAGACATGAGGCGGGGAATGACCATCAAGCCTTTCGCCCCCACTCGCTGCGCGTGAGCAGCATGAGCGGCGGCTCGCGCTGGGTTCTGAGCACCCGTGCCGACGATGACGGGGACTCCGGCTTCGGTCAGGCGGCGCACACCTTCCTGACGCTGCTCATCCGTCAGCAGCGGCCAGTCTCCCATCGAACCGCAGTACACGACTCCATTCATGCCGGCTGCCATCAGCGCCTGAGCCTTCTTCACCAGTCCCGGGTAATTCGGCGTGCGATCAGCCAGACACGGCGTCATCAATGCCGGAACACAGCCTTGGAAAATGTTTGAGTTCATCGCGGTTGCTCTCCAAAAAAGTTTTCAGTGAGTCAGATCGGCTTCATGAATTCGCGTTTGTCGCAGACGAAGTCCTCAACGCTACCCGAAGCGACCTTCTCTCCATCCCGATAAAACTGCTCATTCTGAACTCTCATTTCGATTTAGATTCTTGCCGGTCAACACGAGGCTGTGCTTGGGGATGGTGAAAATGAACGCCACCACCGATGAAGCTGTCATGCGGGCGTCGGAGCCGTAGCCGGCGTTGTCGCGGTTCGGCTGGTAGTAAAAACTGCCGTCGGTGCAGTGGGCCATCGTGAACCACCAGCGGTTGGCGTCCATCAGCTTGCGAAAGCTGTTGGGGTCGATGTTCGCGGCAAGAGCCGTGTAGGCCATTCCCATCGGGGGCGAGCCGTGAGTATCGGGGAAGCTCTGCGGATGTTTTCCAATGACTTTGGCATGGGACAGCGCTCGTTCTCGATAAACAGGCTCAGCGTAAGGGCTGAGAAAGTTGGCGATACCCGTCGCACCGGTTCGACCCATGTCAGCCCAGCCGTTCGGCCCGCCTCCGACTTGGTCGCCGTACCAGACGTAGCCGTTTCTCCCGGTCCCCTTCTTGAGGAACTCGTAAGCGGCATCGTGACGCTCGCGATCAATTTTGATCCCGCAACGGTGCATCAACGAATATGCCAATGCGCCCTGGCCCGTGAGCATCGCGATCGGACCGTAACCCTCAAATCCGGGGTTGTGTCCCCAGCCGCCGTGAGAATCCTTCGGGCCTTTCGGAAAGGAATCGGGGTGCGATTTCTTCGCCTTGGGATTGATCTGCGACATGTGAAGGTACTGAGCCTTCGCGAGATGATCGTGAACCTCTTGCAGTTCTGGCAGCACCCATTTCTCGCCCGTCGCCAGGTGGTATTCGCAGAGCACAACTGCGGCGCTCATGTAGGTCCAGTTCATCAAGTCGGCGTATCGCTTGTCGTTTGGACGAGTCTCTCGACTGTGCCACCGCACGTTGCGTTCGACGGCCGGCAGATACTTCGCATCGCCGCTCGCCAACAGTGCCAACGGCGCGAACGTGTTGTGGACCGGATCACCGAAGGAGCCGTCTTCCCGCTGATGCTTGGCGATATACTCCAATAGTTCAACAAGAATTTTCTCCGACTTGGCACACGTCCCCGGATAGGTCGCTGCGAAGCTGCCGTACTTTTGACCGACATCGAGGACGACGCCTTTCGTCTCGTCGCCGCGTTTCAGTGTGAGCGACAGCTTTCCCTTTCCGGCATCGGCCTGACACGCTTCGATTACCTGAGCCAATTCCAAAATGGGACCGTCGGCACCGAAGACTTTCTCGCCGTATCCATCGCGGTGCGGCTCCTGAAACATTCGTCCTCCCGCGCCGACGATGAGGTCGCCAACCTCGACGTGACCACTGGCCGGTGACTTTGGGAAGACGTACTTGATGAGCAGTGCCTTCGGTTGATCGGCAATCAACTGTGCTCGCAAGCCGGTGAGACCAAGGTTGTAAAACCAACCGGGCACTTCAGCGTCCGGCCCCGATTGAGCTTTTTGTACCCAAGGGCTGTCGTTTCCGTAGTAATCGACCTGCGCACGCAACGGTGCTGCAAGGCCAACAACCACGAGCCACACACATCCAAGAATTCGATACTGAGAAGTCATCGCAAGATCCTTTACGACCGAGGGCCGGGAGAAAGGTGCTCAATCAAGTAACGAGTCATCAACAGACGGAGGTGGACTGCGGTCCCTTTTCCCTCACGCAAGCCGTGGTCGCGATTGGGGTAGGCCATGTAGTCGAAGCGTTTGCCCAACTCGATGAGCCGATCGACGAGACCTTCGGTGATTTGCAGGTGCGTGTTGGTTTCTCCGGTGCCATGCACGATCAGCAGATCCCCGCGCAGACCTTCCGCGAAATTGATGGCTGCCGCCTTGCGATAGCCTTCCGGGTTCTCTTCGCGAGTGCGCATGAAGATCTCCTGAAACCAGGCGTTGTAGAGTTCCGGCTGCGGTTTCGGGGCGACCGCGATGCCGACGTGATACACGTCCGGCTTGCGAAACATCGCGTTCAAGGTATTCGAGCCACCGCCGCTCCAACCCCAAATGCCAACGCGAGACAAATCGACGAATGATCGAGTGCGGCCCAGTTCCTTCACACCAGCGGCCTGCTCTTCCGTCGAGAGCGGTCCGAGGCTGCCGAAGACCGCTCGTCTCCAGGCGGCTCCTTTCGGGGCGGGTGTCCCTCGGCCATCCATCGAGACCACCAGGTATCCGAAGTCCGCAATCATCCGATGAAACATCGAGTGATTCTGGCCGCCAGTCCAATCGTCGAGGACCGTCTGACCGTGCGGCTCGCCATAGATAAAGACGAAGACCGGGTACTTCTTCGTCGAGTCGAAGTCGCGCGGCTTGATCATCCACGCATCCATCACAACGCCGTCTCCAATGTCGAGCTGCAAGAACTCGGTGGGCTGAGTGATCAGCGGGCTGACTCGGCGGCGACACTCGGCGTTGTCTTCCAGGATACGCACGGAGCGATGTTCGGTGAGTTCCACCAAGTCGATCACCGGCGGCGAATCGAATGTCGATCGCGTGTGGAACGCCCACTTCCGATCGGGCGAGAAGTCGTATCGATGAGTGCCCGGCTGGTCTTTCGGTGTGACTCGTTCGGGATCACTCGATCCGTCGAGTGGCACGCGATAGAGGTAGCGTTGCGTGGCGTTCTCCGGGGATGCGAGAAAGTACAACCAACCCCGCGACTCATCGACCGGCCCGCGAGCAATGATGTCACTAGGGTGTTTCGTGAGCAGCGTCTGCTTCTTGCCATCGCGCGAAATCACAGAGGCATGTCGCCAGCCATCACGCTCGCTGAGCAGCACGAACGCCTCGCCATCCTGAATCCACTCCAAGCCCGCGTTGGCCGAATAACTCGCATCGACCCAGGCAGGATCCGATTCCTCGTACGCTTTCGTCGTTGTGCCGGCCTTCGTGTTCGCGAGCAGAAATGTCCGCGAGTCTCGCGAGCGACTCAACATCTCGATCAACAGCTCTTCCGAGTTGCCCGCCCAACTGATGTCGCTGATGTAAATCGTCCCCGGATCGGCTGGCAGATTCACCCACCGTGTTTCTCCGCCGTCCGCGTTGACGACCCCCAGTCGCAGCGTCGGAATCGGCGTCCCGACACGGGCATATCGCTGGAGCGACACTTCTGGATAAGTTGGATCCGTCGGATGAACGACCGGTCGTTGACGAACTTTTGACGAATCGGATTGAAGGTAAGCAATCTGTCGCCCGTCCGGACTCCAGATCGCTTGAACCAGATGTTGCTCGGGACGCCAATTCCCCGGCACGCCATTTTCACGCTCGCTCTGAGCGTCCGTCTGCGACAGAGAAGTTGTTTTTTGAGTGGCCAAATCCAAGACAAAAAGATCGGGACCGCGCCCGAAGAGAAGTTGATCGCCATTCGGAGAAAACGTGCTCTCCAACGACAACCGAGGGATCTCAGCGGTCATCGCCGTAAGCTTGCCTGAAGTGGAATCAAAGAGCCAGTAACCCGTTTTTCCGTTCGTGCTGACTCGCGCGTGCAGCAGGAACTGGCTGGCGACAGGCGACTGGACGAATTCCTGAATGGCCAGTCGGTCAGACGTTCCCGACACAACGAGCTGGTCGCGACCGATCAAGACGGAACGCTTGCCATTCGCCGCGTCGTACTGCACGAGTTCGAGTTCCGAGCCCTCCTTCGGCTTTTCGAGAACCAGATAACCTGAGCTGTCTCGCAGCCACTTTCCGGAAAACGTCGCAGGCGCAAACTCGCGCTGGTCATAAATCGATTTCAACCGAGTCTCTGCCTTGGCCATGATTTGTGAATGACCCGCTCGATCGTCAGCAGCGGCAAGCACATTGGCGATCACAAGCCAGGAAGTGATGAATGCAAAGCCTTGACTCATGACGGATTCCATCACTGTTTGTTGGGGTAGCCACGTTCGCCAGAACGTGGGCTTTTCGCGAATCGTCACACGTTCTGGCGAACGTGGCTACGGCCTGGAAACCTTCTTCACGCGATCTCGACGACTCGTTGGCCGAGGACATCCATCTTCGGCTCGATGCCCAGCCCCGGCGACGTACTCGCGGACATGAATCCCTGCAGGCGCTGCGGAGCGCCGGTCGCCGTGCTGACGGTGACGTAGCTGTTGAAGTCGGTACTTGTGAAACGGAACTCTTCGGGCGTGCTGTGAGCCAGATGCGCGATCGCCGCCGTTGTGATGTCTCCGCCCCAACTGTCTTCGAGAGTCATCGCGATCCCCATCGAGACGCACAGATCGCGAGCTTGTTTCGTTTTCGTCAGCCCGCCGAGCTTGCTGATCTTCAGATTCACGACGTCCATCGCGAGGTCCGCCTTGGCTCGCAGCAGCATGTCGAGTCCATCGACGTTCTCATCGAGGACGAAGGGATTGTTCGTGTGCCGTCGCACTGACAGACACTCTTCATAAGTGAGGCACGGCTGCTCGATGTAGACGTCAACATCGCTGACCGCTCGCACGACACGCATCGCTTCATGCTGCGTCCAGCCGGTGTTGGCATCGGCGACGAGCCGATCGGTCGATTGCAGAATCTTGCGGACTTGGCGAATGCGTTCGATGTCCTGATCGGGATCGCCGCCGACCTTCAGTTGGAATCGCGTGTAACCCTGATCGCGATACCCGGCGACGTTGCGAGCCATCTCATCGGGCGGCTGCTGCGAGATCGCCCGATACAGCCGCACGCTGTCACCGAACCGGCCTCCCATCAGCACGCACACCGGGAGCCCCGTGACTTTGCCGAGAATGTCCCAGCACGCGATGTCGATCCCCGACTTCACATACGGATGCCCCTTGAGCGCCGCATCCATCCGATGGTTCAGTTTGGAAAGCTCGCGCGGATCGAAGCCAATCAGATGCGGGCCAAGTTCCCGTAGTCCGGCTCGCACCCCTTCGGCATAGGCTGGCAGGTAGAATGGTCCCAGCGGACAGACCTCGCCGTATCCGACGAGTCCACATTCCGTCTCGACACCAACGATCGTGCTGTCGAACACCGACACCGACTTCCCGCCGGACCACTTGTACGAGCCTTCGACCAACGGCAGCTCAACTCGATGAGCAAAGATGCGGGCAATCTTCATGCTTGGACCTCCAGATATGTCGCAACGTCTTTTATGCTCAACTATTCTACTTGATTCCGACAGGTTGCACTTGGATCAGAATCGCATCGAACCGTGAAATCGCGCACAAAACCACCCCTCGAGAACTCCGCATCGAGACTTAAGTCGGTCGATGTCAGCTTGCTGGCGGAGTTGTTCGATCAATCGCCGGACATGGCGTTCTTTGTCAAAGATCACGAAGGGCGCTACGTGGCCGTAAACGATTCGCTGACCGCGCGGCACGGGCTGAAGTCTAAGTCGGAGGCGATCGGCAAGCGCCCGCGTGATATCTGCCCTGGCGAATTCGGACGTATTCCGTCGGAGCAGGACACAAAGGTTTTGAAGACTGGGCGGCCGCTGATCGATCAACTGGAAATGCAATGGCACCGACCGCACGATCCCGTCTGGTGCTTGACCACCAAACTGCCGATCCGCGACGCCGACGGCCAAGTCACGGGCCTGATCGGCTTCTCCCGCGATGTGCGCCAACCGATCGAGCCTCACGAGATTCCTGCAGCCTTCGCGCTTACTCTCAAAGAATTCGAGCAGAGCCTCTCGCCAGAGATCACTCCCGCCTGGCTCGCACGTCGCTCCAAGCTGCCGTCTCAACGACTGGCTCGCCTCACCAAACGACTCTTCGGTCTGACGCCAAGCCAGTTCATCACCAAGTCACGAATCGCAGCCGCGTCGCGCATGCTGCGCGACACCGATCAATCCGTCGCCGAGATCGCTCACGCCTGCGGCTTCTACGACCACAGCGCCTTCACCCGAGCGTTTCGCTCCGCAACGGGCGTGACTCCTTCTGAGTTTCGCTCTCAATAGAAAGTCGAGCGGATGCCTGCTCCATGCTCGTCGCTCCAGCGGTCGCGAGCGGCAACGTCGCAAACAGAAACAGCAAGCTCAGCAAAGATCGGCGCATGATTCACCTCGGTTGTCGAGGCGGCCACGGGAAGAAGGAACTGGTGCGGGACTGATAGTCCGCGTAATCGGGACGGCGAGTTGTGATCGTCTTTTCGAGAAGCGTGACCCCGGAAACTCTGAGCAACAGGAACGACATCAGCAACGGACTGAAGATTGTCCATGCCGCTCCGGCTCCATCCGCAATCAGGAAGAATCCCCACCAAATGCAGAAGTCGCCAAAATAATTCGGGTGCCGAGTGAATCTCCACAAGCCTCGGTCCATGACTTTGCCGGTGTTGGTGGGATCGGCTTGAAATCGCGACATCTGGAAATCGCCAATCGACTCGAACAGAAAGCCCATCAGCCAAACGCTCGCACCGATCAAATCGAGCACGCTGAGCGGCATGCCTGAAGATTGAACAAGCACGGCATGAGTCGGACCAGCGACCACCGCGGTCTGAATCGGCAGCGACACGATCCACAGGATGACTCCCTGAAGCCAGAACACGGTCAGCAGGCTGACCCACCAGAAGCGCGGACCGTGATGCTCGCGCATCGCGCGGTAGCGACGATCCTCGCCATGTCCGCTGTTTCGCCACAACAAATACAGCGACAGCCGCAAGCCCCAAACGGTCACCAGTGTCGCGAGCAACCACGACCGCACGTCCGACCATGCCGACGGTGTGCTCACAAGCGTCAGCCAAGTCACAAGAATGAAGCCCTTTCCCCAAAACGGATCAACAATGCTGGCGTTGCGCAGCACGAGGCTCAGCAGCCACAGCGCTGTCATCGTGACTAGCACGACCAGCAGCGAAGTCAGCAGCATTGTGGTGAGCGGTGTCATGAATTGCGGTCCAACGGTTGAGGATTGAGCTTCGGCTGACTTATCGAAGCGCCAACAGCGAGTGTGATACGAACCATTCGTTGCCATTCGCGTAGCCGAACAGTTCGGCCACGGCCAGAAAAAACATTCGCCAGCGGTGAAACCAGCGGTGAGCTTCGGTCGGGCCGTAGGTCGCTGCCAGAATCGGCATCACGTCGCGGCGACCTGCATCCAGATTTGCGAGCCACACCTCGGACGTTCGTTGATAATGCGTGCCGTCCCAGCGCCACTGGCGAGTCACCGTCATGCGCCGATCAAAGTGTTTCAGCATGTGTTCGGTCGGCATCAGGCCGCCGGTGAAAAAGTAGCGGCCCATCCAGTTCGCATCGCCATCCGTTTCAAACGGATACGCGAATTCGCGATGACAGAAATGGTGCACGAAGAGTTTCCCGTCCGGCTTCAGCCACGATGCGATTCGTTCCAACAACCGTTCGTAGTTCCGCATATGCTCGAACATCTCGACCGAGACGACGCGATCGAAGCCGGCGGTGTCGGTCGCGAACTGATTCATGTCGGCTGTAACGACCTGCAAGTTCGTCAGCCCGCGCGAGGCGGCTTCGGCCTCGATGAATTTGCGTTGCGGAGCGGAGTTCGACACAGCCGTGATGCGGCCGCGAGGGAATCGTTCGGCCATCCACAACGTCAGCGAACCCCAGCCGCAGCCAAGTTCCAGGATATTCTGGCCGTCCGCCAGTTCGGCTCGTTCACAGGTGATCGCGAGCGCCGCCGTTTCGGCCTCGCCCAACGAGGTCGCCCCGTTCCCCCAAAAGCACGAGCTGTATTTGCGATGCGGGCCAAGCACTGCGGAAAAGAATTCTGGCGGCAGTTCGTAATGCTGCTCTTTTGCCTTTTCAGGAACCGGCGCGATCGGTCCCGTACGCATCGACTCGACGAACGCCAGCAATGCTCGTTCATTCGCGACATCGTTGCCGCGATCACAGTCGAGCAACCGCTGCTGGCACAAACGCCGAATTGCCGCACGAGTGATCGCGTCGGGAACAAGGCCGCGTTCGACGGCTGCCAAGCTGAAGGAAAGCAAGTTCATGGAAACGTAGCTCAGTCATTCATGACCGAGATTCCAATTGGCCATTTTGTTGGCTGGGTTGAAAAAGAATGCGATTCATGGAACGACTCACCAACGCGGCGGCACATTGGTTTGTCGAACTGTACCTGCACGACGCCGGTATAATGCTCGTCGAAGGCGGCTTCGCAGTAGCTGAGGTAGTAATCCCACATCCGAATGAAGCGGTTCGGGTAGCCGAGTGCACGGACATCATCGAGCCGCGAGTGGAATCGCTTGCGCCATTCACGCAGGGTCTGAGCGTAGTGTGTTCCAAAGTCTTCGGCGTGGGCGAAACGGAAGTCGGTCACACGAGCGGTCGATTTGAGCATTGCGCTCATCGACGGCAGGCAGCCGCCGGGGAAGACGTACTTCTGAATGAAATCAACCGACTTCAAATACTGAGCGTACCGGCGATCGGGCATCACGATCGCTTGCAGCACGAACGAGCCGTTGGGCTTGAGAAGTTCGCTGCATTTTCGGAAGTAACCGTCGTAGTACTGATGCCCGACCGCTTCGATCATCTCGACCGAGACGAGCTTGTCGAACTGGCCAGTCAGGTCGCGGTAGTCTTTCAGCAGCAGCGTGATTCGATCGGAGAGGCCCGCCTCGTCGATGCGCTGCCGTGCGACGTCGAACTGCTGCTGTGAGATCGTGGTCGTTGTGACTCGACAGTCGAACTGCGTCGCCGCGTGAATGGCGAGTCCTCCCCAGCCCGTGCCGATTTCGAGCAAGTGGTCGTTTCGCCGAAGGTCCAGCTTACGGCAGAGCCGATCCATTTTCTCGATCGACGCCTCACGCAGCGTACTCGTCGGCGTGAGAAATATGCCGCTCGAATAACAGAGCGTCTCATCGAGCATCAGCCGGAAGAATTCGTTGCCGAGGTCGTAGTGAGCGCGAATGTTCCGCTGGCTCCCCGATCTGCTGTTCGCGTGCCAGGAGTGATACAGCCGGTTAACCCACTTCGTGATTCGCGACACGCCCCGATCAAGCCGATCAGTCGTGTCGATATTCCGCACGAAAAGTCGAAAGAACGACGTCAAATCGTCGCAGTCCCACTCGCCACGCAAATACGACTCGGCGACAGAGAGGCTCCCGCCCAGCACGGCGTGCCGAAAGAACGCGGCGTCGTGAACTTGCAACGTCGCCTGCAAGTCGCCGCCCTGCCCCACTGTTGTCGAGCCGCACCGATCATGAATTTCAATCGTGCCGCCATTCAACCCTGCCAACTTCTGAAGCAACAGTCTTCGAGCGGTGCGATTCAGCCATCTCCTGCGTGGCGGCGCATCGTCTTTGGTGTTGGGCGAATGTCTTGAAGGTTTTGAAGTGACAGTTGTGTTCATGATGAGTTTCAGATCGCGATTCCAAAATGAGTTTGTCGTCAGCCGAAGAACTAGCGAGAGACGCTAACTCGGCTCGGTCGTGCGTCATGTTGCTCGCCGTGGCCGTCCTGACGAATCACGACATCGGCGTTGTTCTTGGGGTGCGGAACGAATGGAACACCCTTTCGCCACAATCGAAATGCCTGCCAGTAGATCGCCGCGAAGACTTTCAGAGTCATCATCGGATACCGCAGCAGAACCCGCGTGAGCTGCCAGCGCGTGATCGGCCGTCGTGTCATCGTCAGCGTTGAGTCAAACACGGTCGCGGCCGGATCAGAATTGGCGAAATTCTCGATGTGAACACTGAGTCGCTCGGTCGGTTCGGAAACTTGCCAGCGATACGTCATCGCCATCGGCATGAATGGCGACACATGAAATTCCTTGGAATTCTCGAATGAGTTCATCAGCCGGAACGCGCTAGCGTCCGGTTCGGAAGAACAGCCGACTCTCGAACCGGACGACAGCACGTTTTGGCTGAGGGTCTCATTCCCAAAACATGCACGACGCGTCAGCGAGTGGTCGTGGCCAACGCCCGCGCGATCACTCGCTGGCGCGTCGTGCTTGTGGTCGGAGAAATCCAGCACATAGCAGTGCTTCTCGTTCCACGGAGTGTTGTTGACCTCGGCGACCACGGCCTCGATACGCTCGCCGGAATTGTCAAAGCAGTAGTAGAAGCTCACCGGATTCATCTCGAACCCGAAGTATCGAAAACTGGTCAGCAGGCCAATCGGACCGGCCGGTCGATGTCCGGTCTGTTGTTCAACGAGTTCACGCACGCAATCGGCCAACGGACGAGACGCATCACCGAGGTAATCTGCTCTGCGAAATCGCGCGAGCGCCGGCCAACGCGTGGACCAGAAACTCCGACGACCGAAGAGTGAGTCCAGTTCGTCCAGATCGACATACACCAGGAACAGCGCGTAAGCGAACGAATGCTCGACTTGCGCAAAGCGGCGATGCCGCACTGTTCCTTCGTAGAGGCAACTTCTCATGGGCGAGCATCCTGCGTCAGCAACGCCTCGCAGACTCGCAGCGCACTGACGACCCCATCTTCGTGAAACCCGTTTCCCCAATACGCGCCGCAGAAAGACGAGCGGTGTACGTTGATCAACTCGCGGTGTCGAGCCTGCGCGGATGCTCGGCGACTGGTGAAGATCGGATGGTGGTACTCAAATCGCCGCAGGACTTTGGTGTGATCGATCTCGTCGTCACTGTTGAGCGTCACATTGAGCGTGTGCCGCGAGCGGATGTGCTGTAACAGGTTCATGTGATAAGTCACGCGCGCCGATTGAGTTGTCGAGTCTGTGGCGCGTCCCGAAACGTGATAGTTCCAACTCGCCCAGGCGCTCTTGCGGCGAGGCAAGACACGACGATCCGTGTGCAACACGGCGACGTTACGGCCATAGGGAAACTCGGACATCACGGTTCTCTCAGTGGCAGTCGGATCGGCCAGCATTCGCAGCGCCTGATCGCTGTGACAGGCGATGATGACATGGTCGAAGAGTTCCGGCGGACGGCCACGAGCAAAGACCGTCACGTCAGTTGCCGTGCGTCGAATCTGTTCAATCGGTGAACTCAAGCGAATTTGACCCCGAAACCGCTCGGCCATCTTGGTCACATACGTTTTCGAACCGCCGTCGATCACGCGCCATGTCGGTCGATTCCGAATGCTGAGCAGACCGTGGTTCTTGTAAAACTCGACGATGAAGCGGATCGGAAAGGTGGCGAACGTCCCCAGCGGGCAGGACCAGATCGCCGCTCCCATCGGCAAGAGATAATGGTCGGAAAACTCGCGCGAGTAACGATGTTTGGCGAGGAACTCGCCGACGGTTGTCGCGTCGTCGGCCGAACGACCGAGCAATTCGGGAGCCTCACGATTGAATCGCATGATGTCGGAGAGCATCCGATAAAAACTTGGACGCAGCAGGTTCCGTCGCTGTGCAAACAGTCCGTTCAGCGACGAGCCGTTGTATTCTAGATTCGCCGCGTCGCACCGCACACTGAAGCTCATCGAAGTCGGTCGCGAGGCAACGCCCAACTCATCCAGCAGTGCGATGAAGTTAGGATATGTCCAGTCGTTGAAGACGATGAACCCCGTGTCGATTGCGTGCCGCTCGCCGTCAATCTCGACATCGACCGTGTTCGTGTGGCCGCCGAGATAAGCGTTGGCCTCAAACAGTGTGATCTCGTGACTCAGGCAGAGCCGGTAGGCTGCTGTCAGCCCGGAAATCCCGGCTCCGATGATGGCGATCCTCATTTCGTAGAGTCTCCCGCAGCGGTCATTGCTCCCCACCGATGCGCCGTCAGCCCCTTGAGGTCGCGGATGAAGACTTCGTTGTCGCACACGGCGAGGTGTGCCCAAGTGGGCGAATCGCTGACGTGACGCTGGCTGAGCAACTCGAACCTTTCGGGATTGGCGTTGATGAGCAGCAGATCGCCTCGTTCATCGAGAGCCAAAATCTTCTTGCCTTGCGCGACCAGGCTCCAGTATTTTCCGAACGGAGTCGTAACCCAACGCTCCTTGCCAGTCGCAAGCTCGATGCACGCGAAACGCTGGTTCTTGAGATGCGTATAGATGTGACCGTCGATGATGATCGGGGTGGACATGTAGCCTTGCGTCTTATTCTGCCAGCGTTCGGTAACGGACATCCTTTTGTCGGTGGCGGTTACGTCGCCGCTCTTGGTCAGATCGAACAGCCAGGACTTGCCACCGTAGGTGCTCGTGAAGATGGCGTCTCCGAAAACCACCGGCGTCAAGATATTCATGCCGCGAAAGGCTTCGATCTTTTGCGACCAGAGTTCGCTGCCGGTCGCTTCGTTCACGCCCGCGAGTTTCTCGCGGGTCTGCACCAAAAACTGCGGCTGTCCCGCGATCGTCGCTTTCATCGGCGACGAGAAGGCGCTGCCGTTCATGCCGCCGCTGTCTTGCAGTGATCGCCACACCGTCTCGCCGGTTCGCTTGTTGAGCTTCACGAACGCGGATCCGGCTTGAACGTAAACGTGCTCGCCATCGACAAGCGGCGACGAGACGCATCCGAACGTCGGCAGCGGCGATTTGAACCTCGCGACGAAATCGACTCGCCAGCGTTCCTTGCCGTTCGCTGCGTCGAGGCACACCAGCACATCACGCATCCCCGCGACGAACAGCGATTCGCCGTCGTAGGCCGGAGTCGCTCGAATCCAATCGCCGTTTTCCCACGCGAAGAACGGGACCGATGTCGCTCCCGGCCATTCAGCAGTCCATAAGACTTTGCCGTCGACTCGCGACAACGTCTGCACGACTTCAGTCTTCTTGCCGCGAGTCTCTGTGACGAAAACGCGATCCGCAGCAACGATCGGTCCGGAATAGCTCGGCCCCAATTCGACTCGCCATTTCCGAGCGAGCGTTGCTTCATCGACGCGATTCGGCCAAACGGGAGTCGCGGCCGCTTGTCCATCGCGTGCAGGGCCGCGCCACTGTGGCCATGTCGCGGTTAAATCGGTAGCCAAAACAGTCGTCGCAGCGTTTGCCAGAACGTGTGCCAAACACATGACGACCAACGCTTTGGTGAACGTGGCTACGGTGAGACCGAATCGGGCGAATATCATCAGCGATCAACCTTTCTTTCGTGGTTTGTGAGTCTTCTTGGGACCAACTTCGGTTCGTCTACGCAATGTTTTGGCAAACTCTTCGAGATGCCGCAGTGTGTCGCAAAAGGCCGAATAACGGAGCCGCGTTCGGATCTCCGTCGTCAACGCTCGGCCGCCGATAACGACGGCCGTGTTGAGCTTGGACGCGACTTCAAACAATCGGTTCAATCCGGCGATAAACGCCGATTCATCTGGTACGAACGAAACGCTTAGCCAGAACATTTCTGGCTTGTGTTGTTGGATGGCCTTCGCCATCGAGTCAAACGGAATCGACGAACCGAGCAGCCGGGCATCCCATCCGGCCGCACGGAGCACAATCTCGGACATCATCACCGGTAGCGAATACTGATCTCCTTCAATGGTCGCCCCCAGCGCAACGAGACCAGAGTCCGGCGGTGTCTGCTTGGACCGCAATTCGTGCAAGATCCGCAACGCAATTTGGCACGAACACCGCTCTTGATAGACCTCGGCTTCGTGTCGCTCCCACTTCTCGCCGATCATCCGAAACGCCAAGGAGATGACTTCGTCGAAAATCTGACTCACCGGTTGACCGGCCAGAAACAAATCAAACACGATCGCTTGGCAAGCTTGCTCATTGTTGCCGAGCAACTCTTCTACCATCCGTTGGGCACAATTCTCAATTCGCCGCGCCTTGCGGTTGTCGGTGCCGGGCATCGCCAGAAGTCGCGGTTCGACAACCGCATAATTTTGCTCGCGCACGAATCGCAACGCTTCCTGGACCGGAATTCGCCGATGCCCTCCGGCCGTCTTCACGGTCGACAACAAGCCTTGGTCGCACCAGCGCTTCAGCGACGACTCACTGACCCCGATCGCTGCGGCCACTTGCCTGGGTGAAAGAAGCTGATTCATGAAAGCCAATCGAGGTGTGAGGCACCGAACGGGAAACCCCTAAACGCAGTACAAGCACTCTTGCCCGTCGGTCTTTGGATTTTTGCAGAACCTCGCGAGTTCCCAGCCTACGGCCGCATGCACCTCGGCGCGGTGAACGCTGATTTCCTTTGGGGCCAAGATCCCCAGTCGCACTTGGCTCCCACGTACTTCGAGAACTTTGACTCGAATGTTGTCGGCAATCAGGATCTCCTGGCCAGTCCTCCGTGTGAGCACAAGCATCTCGCTCTCTCCTTTAAAACATAATTAATGCGTTCCGTTGACAATCGCCTTGGAAGCCAACCTGCGGTGAAATAAGCAGATCCACACAGGCCGCTCCGAACTTCTGCATACAGTTCAGCTTTTGCTCAACCCCAGGAGTCTATACCGCGGTTGGAACTGCGATCCAACACGAAAACATTCAAATCATTCATTTTAAGACAAAGAGAGGGATCGGCAGAAAACTTCCGACAGTCCAAAATACAGATATATTTTCAATATTTTTCAAACCTACGCTGTTTTTTCGGTTGGCTACTGACTTTTAAAACGGTCAAAAGGTCCATTGGGACACATAAAGAATCGTCCGGAACTTCATAAGGACGAACTTCAGACCAAGGAGATGACGATGAGTGCGGTATTGGAACGACGACTTGAGATGGCGGACGAACATCGAAATCAGAACGGCCAACAAGTGGTGACAGCGTTCAGCAAGAGTAGAGAGACTCAAGTGGTGGACTTGGCTGCCATCGAACAGGCTGTGCGCAAGATTTTGGAAGCAGTAGGCGAGGATCCGGATCGCGACGGCTTGCTGGAGACTCCACGCCGTGTGGCACGTATGTATGCCGAAATGTTTTCGGGACTGACGCAAGATCCGGCGAGGCATCTGCGAGTCACTTTTCCGGAAGATTACGACGAGATGGTGCTCGTTCGAGACATCCGCTTTACCAGCATGTGCGAGCACCACCTGTTGCCGTTCTCGGGGGTTGCCCATGTCGCCTACATCCCAAACGGACGCGTGACGGGACTGAGCAAGCTGGCTCGGGTTGTCGAAGAGGTTGCTCGTCGTCCGCAGGTCCAAGAACGGTTGACTCAACAAGTCGCGGACCTGATTGAGACGGAACTGGAGAGCAAGGGAGTAGCGGTAATCATCAGCGCCGAGCACTCGTGCATGAGTATTCGCGGCGTTCGCAAGCCCGGCAGTCAGACCATCACCAGTGCCGTACGCGGCTTGTTCAAAACCAATTCCGCGAGCAGAGCCGAAGTGATGTCACTTATCCGAGGATGAAAAGTGTTGCTCTGGACCAACCGCGATATTCACCGATCCAATTTTAAAGGTTCTTCATGAAACTCACACTGATTTTGGCACTGACCACTGCGATGATGATCGTGTCTGCCCGGATTCTTCGCGCCGATCCACCAGCGAAGGGCGGGGCGGACAATCTCGAGCTAATTAACAAGGCTCTGTCTGATGCGAAACCGCAAGCAATGGACGATCGATTGGCTACGTTACAAACTGCCGCGACGGCCGTGCTGGAGGCTTGCCCGAACAATTTGCTGATCTCGACGAAACTGCAAACGGCACTTGATCAACCGAAAGCCAACGTCAACAAGCAGGTCAAATCGCTGCAAACCGCTTTGTCCGAATCAGCCGCGATTTTGAGCTTCCGGATAAAAAAAGAGTCTGACTTGCCGAAGGGGTTTCCAGAACCGTCCGCACTTGGAGAGATTCAGTTAAAGCAATATCCGTCATACCGTCTCGCCCGCGCACCATCCAAAAAAGACAACGCATTCTTCACGTTGTTCAACCACATCAAGTCTAACAAAATTGAAATGACAGCGCCGGTCGAAATGCGCTACGACGAATCCGATCAAAAGTACCGACAGATCGACATGGCGTTCCTCTACGGCGCGCCGGATTGGGGCAAGCTTGGGGACGCGGGCAAGGGTGTGGTCGTGGAAGATATTCCCGCGATGTCTTCGGTTGCCATCGGTCTCACAGGAGATTTCGATCCGAATGCTCCCACCTACATCGAGGCGTTGGAATCCTGGCTCGCTCAGAATGCTTCCGACTACGAGCGCGACGGCAAGGTTCGCGTGATGGGCTACAACAGCCCGTTTGTGTGGAAGTCGCAACGTTTTTTTGAGATCGAAATTCCGGTAAGGAAGCGAGCACTAGCCGTGGGGATCGCAAAACCGTGAAACTGCATCACCCAATTGCTGCGACATGCAGCTTTTGACAGTCGTCGTGGGATTTGGCAGCCGGACGATTTTCAGTGATTTACGTGGTACGTTAAAATTTAACAGGGTGAGTCGCGTCGAAATAAAGTGGATGTCATACGTCAACCGTTCGCTGGCGGGGACGAAAAGGCATGGCGTAGCTGATCCCGACGCCCGGACCCAGACAGCCTTTTTAACTCTCAAATATTCAACTCCAATACAGCAAAGAACATCATGATCATCCAAAAGGACTACAAGTTTTACGCCGCTCATCGCAACGAAGAGTTAGACGACAAATGCCGCAACCTTCACGGACATCGTTACGGCGTGCGATGCTTTTTCGAGGTTGAGCGTGCGGGGGCAATCAGCACGTTGTTTGGTGAATTCGACCAGAAGATCGAACCGTTTCTGAAAGCGGAGTATGACCATGCGATGCTGATTCACGTCGCCGACCCGCTCTACGAAACGCTCTGCGGCCACACGGAACGAACCGGCGAAACATTGCGAATGAAATTGTTCGGTGCGCCGACCAGCGTGGAGAACCTGGCATTCCAACTCTTCACAGAAATCACGGAACTCGGCTTTTGGCTCAACCGCCTGGAGGTTCGTGAGACCGACACGTCGGTGGTGATCTACACCCGCGAAGACTGGGTCGAAGACAGCCGGCATCCCCGTCGTCGCCACGCCAACACAGTTTGCACCGGCAACCTCAGTGTCTGCTCGATTCGAGAGGCGGAGATGCCGGCTCTCGCCATTACTTCACCCCATTGATTTACAGAAAGGGATTCTATGTCGCGCCGATCCAAGTCCAAGGCGTTGTATGTCCTGGCTGCTGGTGTGTCGTTTCTGCTGTCGGTTTACCTCTGGTTTACCGGTCACAAGGAACAAGGCCAGTACGTTGGTCTATGGGTGCCGTCGATTTTTTCGTTCGGCACGCTCATGTTGAAAGGATCGAGCAATGAGTGAATTGACGCTCTTCATTGTCGGCTTATTCGTCTCCGGCGTTGTGATCGCAGCCACGATTATTTCGGCCATCGCCTCAGACCATCCTGAGAATCGAAGCGAGTAACTGACGCAGTCGGTCGGCAATGACAACTATTCCACCAACCACCAATAGGAGATCTGATCATGCATAGGACCAAGATCGATTTGCCAGAAAGCAAACGCATTCCGATAGTTTTTCTTCTTAATCAAGCACTAGCTGGCCTCATCGACTTGCAACTTCAGGCCAAGCAGGCGCATTGGAATGTGAAGGGGCCGAACTTCATAGCTCTGCATGAGTTGTTCGACACTGTCTCCGCAGATGCGGCGGTTTTCGCAGATAGCGTGGCCGAGCGAATCGCGGCGCTCGGTGGCCAGGCCGAGGGGACCGTCAATGTAGTGGGAAGCCACACAACACTGCCGGTCTACCCAGTGGAGATCGTCGCCGAATGTGATCACATCGACTCGCTCTCGACATCCATGGCAAGCATTGGAAAATCGATTCGCGGCGCGATCGGACGAGCCGTCGAACTGAATGACGCCGACACCGCTGATCTGTTCACTGAGGTCTCGCGAGAACTAGATAAGAAACTGTGGTTCGTCGAGTCGCATCTGCATAGGAATCCGTGATTCGCCGCAGCGGAAACCCATTCCGGGAGTGATCAGTCATAGCACCACCGACAACTTGAGATAAACAGATGCCGAAGCTTGAAAGGACTTCCCGCCTTAGATGGGGGCTTTGCTGTCAGTTCAGGAGAGTGTCAATTCAATTTCGAACCACAACTGCTGCCTCATTAATGCGAATCCCGCTGACGGAACGACTCCGCAAAGTTTCGGACCTCTGTCTAGTCAATGCAGAAACGCTGCTCGCGGCATTGCAATACTGCAAACAGCACGGCATCGGCGGCTTTCGGATACCGACTTAAGGTCTGCCGATCAAGACGCATCCCGTAGTTGGCTACCGGATCGACGACCTGCCAGACGCAACGAGCATCATTGAGACGTTTCGGGGTTGCGGTGACTTCGAGGTTAAACACGACATTCGGACCTTATTTCATCCGGATCAATTCGTCGTGCTGAACTCTCCGCGCGAGGATGTGGTAGAAAGATCAATTCAGGATTTAGAGTATCACGCGGAGGTTGCTGAATGGGTCGGTGTGGATGTCATCAACATTCACGTTGGCGGAGCCTATGGTAATAAAGGGTCCGCACTGGCGACATTCGCTTGCAACGTGAATCGGCTTTCTGAGCAGGGCATACGCAGCTAAATGGATGGAGTGTTCAGTAGAAGTTGGATGAGGTAGTTGTTGTCCCAGCCGGCGGTTTTGCGTTTGCAGGCGATGCCGGCTTTGACCGTCTGGTCGGCTTTCAAGAGTGTGAGCCCGATGCGGTTGAGAAG
>CAMDRI010000058.1 GCA_945906725.1 Candidatus Kuenenia stuttgartensis
GCAATCCTCCCTCCGGGCTTCACAGGCAACATCGTCCCGCTCGCGATCGAGGACGAGATTCGCAACAGTTATCTGACCTACGCGATGAGCGTCATCATCAGCCGCGCGCTGCCGGACGTCCGCGATGGGTTGAAGCCTTCGCAGCGACGCATTCTCGTCGCGATGAACGATCTCAACCTGGGGCCGAACTCCGGACGCATTAAATGCGCGAAAATCTGCGGCGACACGAGCGGTAACTATCACCCGCATGGTGAAGGCTCGGTCTATCCGACGCTGGTCCGCATGGCCCAGAACTGGAACATGCGCGAGACGCTGGTCGACAAGCAGGGGAACTTCGGCTCGCTGGCCGGGATGCCTCCGGCCGCCATGCGTTACACCGAGGCGCGGCTGGCCGGACCTGCCGCCGACATGCTGCACGATCTCGATCGCGACACAGTCGATTTCATCCCGACCTACGATCAACGCAACATGGAGCCGGTCGTTCTGCCGGCGAAGTTTCCGAACCTGCTGGTCAACGGCTCGAACGGCATCGCGGTCGGCATGGCGACCAGCATCCCGCCGCACAATCTCGGCGAGGTCTGCGATGCGACGGTCCTGTTGATCGACAATCCAAACGCGAATCTCGGTCAGATTCTCGAAGTCATGCACGGCCCCGACTTTCCCACCGGCGGAATCATCTGCGGTCGAGCCGGCATCATCCAAGGCTTCGCCACCGGCCGCAGCACGCTCACGCTGCGAGCACGCACGCACTTCGAGACCGAGAAGAACGCCGACGTCATCGTCATCACCGAGATTCCGTACCAAGACACGCGCGACCGTATTCGCGGCAAGCTCGAAGAACTGGTCAAAGAAGAGCGGATCAAAGGCATCGCCAAAGTCACCGACTACACCGACCGCAACGACAAGCCGTGGCAGGTGCAGATTCACATTCAACTGAAGCGCGACGCCGACAAGGAAGTCGTGCTCAATCAACTCTTCCAGTTCTCGCCGTTGCAGCAGACGGTCAGCGTGATTCTGCTCGCCCTGGTCGGCAACCGGCCGAAGGTGCTGTCGGTCAAAGAAATGTTGCAGGAGTTCATCCTGCACCGCGTCGATGTCATCCGCCGCCGCACCGAGTTCCTGCTGAGCGAAGCTCGGAAACGCAAGCACACGGTCGAAGGGTTGATGATCGCGCAGATCGACATCGACGAAGTCATTCGCACGATCCGCCAGTCTCCCAGCCGCGCCGAAGCCAAAGTCCGGTTGCAACAAATCGCTGTGCCGGGCGAACTCATCGCGCGAGCACTCGGCGAGAGCGGCTTCCGTTTGTTCCAAGACGACAACGGCGTGAAGGCAACTTACTCGCTGTCGCCGAATCAATCGGAAGCGATCGTCTCGATGCAACTCGGCTCGCTGGCGAACCTCGAACGAGACAAGCTGGTGGAAGAGTTCAGCAAACTGCTGGCTGACATCACCGCCTACCTGGCGTTACTCGCCGACGAGGCGAACATCCGCGCCGTCGTGCGGCAGGACATGCTCGACATGAAGGCGAAGTACGGCGACAAGCGACGTACCTCCATCGAAGAAGGCGAAGCCGAAGACGTCAACCGCGACGACCTCATCACCGAAGAGCCGATGACGGTCATCATTTCGCAACGCGGTTACGTCAAACGGACGCAGCTCATCGAATACGAAGCTCAGAACCGCGGTGGCAGAGGGGTCATCGGAGCCAAGACCGAGGACGACGACCCGATCCAAAACCTGTTCGTCGCCAGCACGCACGACTGGCTGCTGTTCTTCACCGACAAAGGCAAAGTCTATTGGTCGAAGGTCTACGACCTGCCGCTTGGCACTCGCACTGCGAAAGGCCGAGCACTCGTCAATCTGCTGACGCTCTCGGAAGGCGAAAAGGTCTGCAACTGCGTCGCAGTTCGCTCGTTTGACGATCGCGGTTTGATGATCGCGACTCGTAACGGCACCGTGAAGAAGACGCCGCTGGAAGAATACAGCCGAGTCAAAAAAGGTGGCCTCATCGCCATCTCGCTGGTTGACGACGATCTCGTTGTCGATGTGCAGCTCGTGTCAAAGGGGGAGAGTGTCTTGCTGGCGACTGCCAATGGCATGTCAATCCGGTTCGCCGAGTCCGATGCCCGCAGCATGGGCCGAGCGACTCAGGGTGTGCGCGGCATCCGGCTTGGCAAAGGGGATTTCGTCATCGGCATGGTCATCGCCGATCCGGAGAAGTCGCTGCTGACCGTCTGCGAAAACGGCCACGGCAAACGGACGCCGTTCGGCATCGGCGAGGCCGAAGGAACTGACAACGGTGACACGCTCCTGGCCGAAAGCTCCGCCGACACGCTCACGCCCGCCGAGGCAGATGATTCCGCACCAATGGTGGATGCTCCCGAATCCGATGACGCCGGCGAAGAAGCCGCCAAAAGCGGCGCGCAATACCGCCTGCAAGGCCGAGGCGGAAAGGGTGTCCGCGACATCAAGACGACCGCTCGCAACGGCAAGGCCGTGGACATCGTCGCTGTCACCGATGCCGACGAAGTTCTGATGGTCACCGCCAGCGGAAAGATCCAACGCCTGCGAGCTGGCGACATCAACGTCTTTGGCCGCAACACGCAAGGGGTCCGCATCATCCGCTTGGAAGATGGCGACAAGCTGGTCTCGATGGCTTGCATCCCCGCTGAGATTGCGAAGGATGGTGGCGAAATCGCCTGAGTTGTCCTCGGAGCTGGCCGCATGATTCGCCTGAAGATCAATAATACGAGCAGCGAATCACAAGAGGTCGTGATCAATCCCGATCGCTTCCTGCCGTCGCGACAGCTCATTCGGCAGCAGCTCGACGCTGGCAAGCTTGGCGACGTGGGGCTGATCCGAATTCATCGGTGGGAGCCGAATGTGGGGCACGTTTCCAACGTGCCCGGTCTGATTGGGCAGGTTGCAAACGTGCCCCACGATCAGGGCGGCCTGCCGACCGGATTGCTGCGAGATCTCGATCTGGTGTTGTGGCTGGTCGGCAAGCTGCCCGATGCGATTCACGCCGTTGAGCAGAGCGATGCGTTCGGCCGGTTCGTGCAGGTGCATCTCGGCTTTCCCGGCGGAGCCATGGCGCTCATCGACTTTTCGAATCGGTTGCCGAGCGGAGACGGCTATCAGTCGCTCTCGGTGATCGGTTCTTCGGGGGCCGCGTATGCTGACGATCATCAAAACATGCAACTCGTCTTTCGCGGCGGACAGGCTCAGGCCGTGCGAGCCGAAGAGACTGGCCGACGACATGCCGCCGCCATTCAGGAACGGATCGACTCACTGCAAGCCGGACACGATGTCGCGGCCTGTGTCGCAGAATGGCAAGCCGTTTTGAAAGTTGCGGAGTCCGCGCGACAGGCAATGCAGAAAGTAGCATGCGCACTCTTGCCCGTCCCTGTGGTTCAGAAAAGGGACGGGCGAGAGTGCCCATCCTACGGGAAAACATTTCGTTGCGCGGTGCTCAGCGCGGTCAAGCACGATTACGTTGCTCGCGGGGTCGTGACGCATCCGCGATTCGAGATGGTCGTCGTGGCCGATGACCCGCAGATCCCCGATTGGGCTCACGAGCGAAACCAGCAGCTTGCCGACTCGTTTAAGATTCCGTACGTCCGCGATGTCGAACGCGCACTGCGTGAGTTCAACGTCAATGTCGCAATCGTCAGCCCGGAGGCCGAGCGGCATTGCGATTTGAGTATCCGGGCGGCCGCGCTGGGAGTTCACGTCATTCAGGACAAGCCGTTGACGACGCGAAGCAGCGAGGCCGATCGACTGGTCGAAGCCATCGAAAAGAGCGGCGTGAAGTTCCTGATGTGGAATCGCAATTTCATTCTCGCTGTCCAGCACACGCGAGAACAAATCGAAGCTGGCGCAATCGGTGAGCCGACGGCAATCCATCTCGATTTCTATTTTGCGAAAGACGCCGGCCCGCCGAAGGGGAGTCGGCAACTTGGATACCCACCGATCGACTGGCAATCGCACCTGATTGCGGCGCACGTCGATGGCTCGGACGGCGGACTCGGTGCCGAAGCGATGGGCGAGTTGGCCGTCGAGGGAATCTATCCGCTCGGCTATCTGCGAATGCTTACGGGGCGCGATGTGCGACGAGTGTTTGCTCGGTCGGCGAGTCATTTTCAACAAGTCCATGCCGACAACGGCGTCGAAGATTTGGCGAGTGTGACTCTGGAACTCGAAGGCGGCTTGATTGCGACTCTGGCGATCGGCCGCATCGGCGCGGCGAGTCATCCCAGTGGTGGCGAAATCAAACTGCATGTGCTCGGCAGCGAAGGAGCATTGGTCGTGAGCGAGGCGCGGCCGGAGGTTGGCGTTTACTATCGTCAGCAACCTGTGAAGGAGTTCCGTCAACGGCGTGTCGCCAATGACAACGATTTTCTGCTGGCCGAAAACTTTGCGAATGCCATCGATACGAATGGTGACACGATTTTGGATGTCCGCGCCAGCCGAGCGATCTTCGCGACGGTCGCGGCGGCACTCGAATCGTGTCGCACTGGACAACCGGTGGAAGTGAAGTAGGTCAGGCTTCCTAGTCAGACCCGAATTTGGCAATCAACGTCGAACACTATTCGAGTCAGCCTGGGAAGGCTGACCTACGGGAGACACCAATGACCGGTCGCGAGATTATTCAGGCTCTGCACTCAGGCAAACGCGTGTATTCGTCGGCGATGATCAGCACGTCGCCGCTGTGGCCGAACTTCGTCAAGACGACGGGGATCGACTTCGTCTTCGTCGACACCGAGCACACGCCAATTGGCCGCGAGACGCTGTCGTGGATTTGTCAGACCTACTCGGCGTCAGGCTTGCCGCCGGTTGTGCGGATTCCGTGCAACGATCCGTTTGAGGCGTGCAAGGCGCTTGACGCCGGAGCGAGCGGGATCATCGGGCCGTATGTCGAGACCGCTGAACAAGTCCGTGGACTGGTTGGTGCGGTGAAATATCGGCCGCTCAAGGGCCGACGTCTGCAAGAGGCTCTGCGCGATCCGAACACACTTGAACCCGAACTGCGCGACTACTTGGAGAAACGCAACGGCGACAAGATTCTGATCGCCAACATCGAGAGTGTCCCGGCGATCGAGAACCTGCACGAGATTTGTTCGGTGCCGGGATTGGACTCGGTGCTGATCGGGCCGCATGACCTGTCGTGCAACCTCGGCATCCCGGAGCAATACGACCACCCGCGCTTCGATGAGGCAGTGCGAAAAATCTTCAGTATTGCTCGCGAGCACGGTGTCGGAGCCGGCATTCACTTCTGGTTGGGCGTTGAAAAAGAAATCGAGTGGTCGAAGGCCGGCGGCAACTTAGTCATGCACAGTTCCGACGTCGCGTCATTCAGCCGCACGCTGAAAAGCGAAGTGGCCCAATTGCGTCAGTCTCTCGGCGAATAACGACTTGTTCGGCCGACGGCCGTTCGCCGAAAGCCGTCAGCCGTGATACCGTTTTTGAATCGAAAAACGGGATCACGGCTGACGGCGATCAGCTCACGGCATTCAGCCAGAGGATGTAGTACGACCATGAATGAACCCACTATTCCCGCGCTGACTCCCACGGGCCGTTATGTCGTCTTGGTCTGTGCGTTTCTCGGATGGTTCTGCGCGGGGTTTCACTTGGCGATCACGACGATCGCGATGCAGCCGGCGGCGACGCATCTGCTGGAGAAAACGGGGCAACTCGACGTCGCGCGGTTTCAGGCGTTGAACAAGCTGGCTCCGAAAAAAGGAGCGAAGCCTGCCGCGACGTCCGCGATGTCCCAGGAAGACAAGCAGCAGCTGGAAGAATGGAATGCGAGTGTCGCTCGGTGGAATGCGTGGCTCGTGTGCGCAATGTTGTTTGGAGCCGCAACCGGTGGATTGGTCTTCGGCCGCATCGGTGACAAGATCGGCCGCTCGAAGTCGATGGCACTGAGCATTCTGACGTACTCGTCGATGGCGGCCGCGGCTTCGTTCGCGCAGTCGCCGCCGCAGTTGTTGGTGCTGTGGTATCTGGCCTGCACGGGCGTTGGCGGCATGTGGCCGAACGGCGTAGCGTTGGTTTCGGAAGCGTGGTCGAGCCTGTCGCGCGCGGCCGCCGCTGGAGTGATCGGGACTTCGGCCAACATCGGCATCTTCCTCGTCTCGACGATCGCCGCCTACAAGCCGGTGACTGTCGGCGATTGGCGTTGGATTTTCTGGATCGGTGCCGCACCGTTGGTCTTGGGACTGTTCTCGTTGTTCGCGGTCCCGGAATCTCCGCGTTGGCTAGCCACTCGGAAAGAGGTGGCCGATGGACAGTCCACTCCCGCATCGACCTGGGAGGTCTTTCAACCGCCGCTGCGGAAGATCACGATTGTGGGTATTCTGTTGGCGACGATTCCGTTGTTTGGTGGTTGGGGGAGCGCAAACTGGATGGTCCCGTGGGCGGGCCAAGTCGGTGACGCGATGACGCCGCCGAATCCGTTGCTCAAGGCGAATGTGTCGCAGGCCCGATCCGTGGCCGGCATCGTGGGAAGCCTGCTGGGCGGATGGATCGGCAGCATCATGGGCCGCCGCCGAGCGTACTTCATGGCCAGCGTGCTTTGCCTGGCGAGCGCTCAATACACGTTTTGGTTTCTCGTTCCGACCGATGCGTCGTTTTTGTATTGGGTCGGAGCGTTAGGCTTTTTCAGCGGCATCTTTTTTGGTTGGCTGCCGCTGTTCCTGCCGGAACTGTTTCCGACGCGCGTCCGCTCGACCGGCGCTGGTGTGAGCTTCAACTTCGGCCGGATTCTGACGGCGATCACGGTCTTCGCGAGCGGAGCGATCATTCACAGCGAATTCATTCGCGGCGACTACGCCCGACTCGGCCGCGGGACAAGTTTAATTTTCGCGCTCGGAATGCTGGCCGTACTGTTCGCACCGGACACCAGCCAGAAGCAACTTGAGGATTGACGTTGTCCGTCCGCGACGCCAGCCGATACTTTGCGAGCCACCTTGTCTCACACGGAGGATTCTTGGCTCATGTCCACACTACTTGTCACCGGAGGTTGTGGATTCATCGGGGCGAATTTCATTCGTTGGCAGTTGGCATCGTACTCGGATCAAAAGATCGTCAATCTCGACACGCTGACGTATGCCGGCAATCTGGAGAACCTCGCCGATGTTTCGAGCGATCCGCGATACATCTTCGAGCACGGCGACATCTGCGACCGCGAGTTCGTCGATCGGGTGCTGAAGAACCACAAGCCGGACCTCGTCGTGAACTTTGCGGCCGAGAGTCATGTCGATCGGAGCATTCTCGACAGCGGTCCTTTCGTGCGGACGAACATCGTCGGAACGCAGGTGCTGATGGATGCCTGCCGAGCCGTGGGTGTACAGAAATACCTGCAAGTCTCGACCGACGAGGTCTACGGCAGCCTCGGCGTGGAAGGATTTTTCACCGAGGAGACTCCGCTGGCTCCAAACAGTCCGTACTCGGCGTCGAAAGCGGCGGCGGATCTGTTGGTGCGGGGTTACGTTCACACGTTCGGTTTCCCGGCAGTCATCACCCGCTGCTCGAACAACTACGGGCCGTATCAATTCCCGGAGAAGCTGATCCCGCTGTTCATCTCGAACGCGATGAAGGATCAAGCTCTGCCGGTCTACGGCACCGGTGAAAACGTCCGCGATTGGATTCACGTCCTCGATCACGCTCGCGGCATCGACGCCGCTTTGCGACGCGGCCGAGTTGGCGAGGTCTACAACTTCGGCGGGCACAGCGAGGTCCGGAACATCGACCTCACGCTGACGCTGCTGGAGTTGCTCGGCAAGCCAAAGACGCTGATCAAGTACGTCGCCGACCGGCCGGGACACGATTTGCGCTACGCGGTTGATTGTGCGAAGGCCGAGACGGAACTCGGCTGGAAGCCGCAACACAATTTTCGTGACGGGCTGCGCGAAACGATCGACTGGTATCTCGCCAACACTCCCTGGATCGACCGCATCAAGTCGGGCGAGTACCGCAAGTATTACGAGCAACAATACGGCGCGCGGCTGTGAAGCGGCCAAAGGAATTGATCAATCTGACTTGCTGGCTTTCCGCCAACCGTTCGGCTATTTCTTCCCGCCCTTTGAACCACCGTGGAGAGGAAAATTTCAATGGATCACACGCTTCGCGAGAAATGCGATGACGTTCAGGCCCGCATCTTGACGATGCGGGACTCTCTTTGACTTGCTCGGAAAACAGCGTCGTGTCGACGAGATTGACGCGGCGATGGCTGGCACGGGTTTTTGGGACAACCAAGACAAAGCTCAAAGTTTAGTCAACGAGCGGCGGCAGCTCGCCGCCATCACGAAGCCGTTGAGCACGCTCTGTGCGGCGGCGGACGACATGTCCGTGCTGGTCGAGTTCGCCAAAGACGACGACTCCGGCGAGAGCGAGCGTGAGCTTGGGCAGTTGCTCGAACAAGTTCAGCAGCAACTCGCGGATCTCGAACTGCAAGAGATGATGTCGGCTCCCGAAGACGTTTGTGGGGCGTACGTCACTCTACAAGCGGGCGAGGGAGGCACCGACGCTGCCGACTGGGCCGAGATGCTCCTGCGGATGTATCTGCGCTGGGCCGAGGAACACGGCTTTGCGGTCGAGGAACTCGATCGCTCGCCGGGTGAAGAGGCGGGCATTCGCAATGCGACCATTGCCATTCATGGCAGTTATGTATTCGGCTATCTGAAAGGCGAGATCGGTGTGCATCGGCTGATCCGCATCAGTCCGTTCGATTCGGCGGCCCGGCGGCAGACGTCCTTCGCGGCTGTCGATGTCACTCCAGAAGTGGACGAAAACGTTGAGATCGATGTCGATTGGGAAAATGATGTTCGAGTCGACACGTTCCGAGCCGGCGGAGCTGGCGGTCAGCATGTCAACAAGACCGATTCTGCCGTCAGGCTGACGCACATTCCCACGGGTGTTGTCGCGGCTTGCCAAAATGAACGATCACAGACGAAGAATAAATCCGCCGCGAAAAAGATGCTGATCGCCAAGCTGTACCAAATCGAACGAGACAAGCGCGAGGCGGAGCTGGCGGCGAAACGCGGATCGAAAACGAAAATCGGATTCGGCGGCGAGCCGGTCCGACATTACGTCCTGAACCCGGATCAGTTTGTGAAGGACGCCCGAACCGGGATACGTGTCGGCAATCCGCAGCCGGTGCTCGACGGAAAGATCGACGGCTTTCTTGAAGGGTATCTGCGATGGAAACTCGGAAAAAATTAGCCGCGCGGCGATTTGGGATGGACCACAACGCCACGGTCTCCAAAAAACCTTCGACGGTCCCCAATGATTCCCGATGAACTGTTTTTCGGCACCGGTGCCGCGAACGACATTGCAATGTGCTGAGTGAAGAGTGCAAAGTGAAGAGCGTTGAGCTATCGAACACGGCTCGCGGTTCTTGATTTTGCACTTTGCACTCCTCACTCTGCACTTTGAACTGCGTTTCTCACAGCTGTGCGCCACTGGCGTGCCGCATTCCAGGACACTGAACGCGAAGGAGACAGCATGAGTAGGATGAGTTGGTGCGCGGGTTTGGTCGTGGTGGGTTTGTTGGCGACGAACGGCTTCGCTCGTGCCGACGTCAAGTTGCCGAAGGTGCTGGCGAGCAACATGGTCTTGCAGCAGAAGCAGGCGATCCCGATTTGGGGGACGGCCGATGCGGGCGAGGAAGTGACAGTCTCGATCGGAGGCAACAAGGCGACGGCGAAGGCCGGTGCTGACGGCAAGTGGTCGGTGAAACTGAAAGAACTGACGGCCGGCGGTGGTCCGGTTGAGGTCGTGGTCAAAGGCAAGAACGAGGTCAAACTGACAAACGTGCTGATCGGCGAGGTGTGGGTCGCGTCGGGGCAATCGAACATGGAATGGTCGGTCGCAGCTTCGCTCAATCCGAAGGAAGAGATCGAAGCGGCGAAGTATCCGAACATCCGGCTGTTTCACGTCAAGAAGACGCCGGCCGTGACGCCGCAGGAAGTGGTACTCGATCGCGATTGGTCGGAGTGTTCACCGGAGACAATCGCAAACTTCTCGGCGGTGGCGTACTTCTTCGGCCGGCATCTGCACAAAGAGTTGAACGTTCCGATCGGACTGATCAACACGTCGTGGGGCGGCACGGCCATTGAACCGTGGACGCCGATCGCCGGCTTCGAGTCAGTCGAGTCGCTGAAGCCCATCGCCGATCAAGTGAAAGCTTTGCAGACCAAGCCGGAAGGCGCGAAGGCAGGTCCGGGCGGACCGTCGCAACTCTACAACGGCATGGTTCACCACCTAGTTCCGTTCGGGATTCGCGGAGCGATCTGGTATCAGGGGGAATCGAATCGCGGTCAGGGGGTTGGTTATGAGCAACGGATGCACGCGCTGATCAACGGTTGGCGAAGCGTCTGGGGACAAGGGGACTTCCCGTTCCTGTTCGTGCAGCTTGCTCCGTACAAGTACGGTCCGAGCGATCCGCAGTTCTTGTTGCCACAAATTTGGGAGGCTCAGACCAAAGTGCTGGCGATGAAAAACACCGGCATGGCGGTCACGACGGACATCACAAACCTGACCGACATCCATCCGACGAACAAGCAAGACGTCGGCAAGCGGCTGGCGCTGTGGGCGTTGGCGAAGACCTACGGCAAGTCGGACTTGGTCTACTCCGGACCGCTGTACAAGTCGATGAAGATCGACGGAAAGAAAGTCCGCATCGAGTTCGATCATGTCGGCGGCGGCCTGAAAGCCCGTGACGGCAAGCCGCTGTCGTGGTTCACGATCGCCGGGAAGGAAGGGGACTTTGTGGAGGCCACCGCGACGATCGACGGGAATTCGGTTGTGGTCTCCAGCGACAAGATTGCTGAGCCGGCGGCGGCTCGCTTCGGTTGGGACCAGCTCGCCGAGCCGAATTTGATGAACGCGGCCGGTCTGCCAGCGGGACCATTCCGGACGTCTAGATAGGCGTTTGTCGTGGGACTTGTCGCTCTGAAGAATGCGAATACAGAATGCTGAATGAGGAATTCGGAACGCGGAAGTTTTCGGACTGTCACTGATTCTGAGTTCCGTATTCCTCATGCAACATTCCGAATTCATTTTCCGTTTGTTCTCCCAGCCCGGCCGCTCCCCAGCGGCCGGGCTGTTGCGTTACGATGAGTCATCATGTCTGAGCCGACTTCACGTTCGCAGCCGCCCGATAAGCCCGCGTGGTTGCAGCGGTCGAAGCCGAACGTCTCCGAGGCTCAAGACGGGTCTCTGAGCTCTTCCAATCCGGATTCTCCTCCGCCGAAGCGACCGCCAAGTCCGACCGGAAAAAAACGTCCGGCGAAGGCGCATGAGAAAACTGAGCCCCGGCCTCCGATGTCGTTCTCGGTGCGTATGCTGAGATTGCTGATGGGTGGCTCGGTGGAGATCGGGTCGGTCCCGCTGGACCTCGACGCGAGCGGCTTGCTGCGGCTGTGGTGGAAGAGCAATCGCACGGGGTTCCTGACGAGTGTCGGTCTGCACGGATTTTTGTTGTTCGTATTCGCCATCTGGGCGCTGCCGCAGGTCATCCGGCCGAACAATGTCGTGTTGGATGGATTCTCAACGGTCGGCCCCGCAGGAACCGCTGGTCCCGAGGGGCCAATTCAAATCAATGCGAAGATCACTCCGGTCGATCTGCCGTCGGGACGAGGCAAGTCCACGTCGAGCGGCGATTCGGCAAATGCGACCGAGAAAGCAGACGACGCCGGTGGCAGTACGGCGAAGCCCGTCGGAGTCGAAGGAGCCTTGGCCGGTCGTGGTGCTGGAGGTGGTGGTGCTGGAGGTGGTGGTGCTGGCGGCGGCGGAGGAGGAGGTGGTGGCGGAAAGGAAGAGATCTGGCAAGGTCTCGGCGTGGGAACGCGACCTCCGACCGGTATCGCTGGAGGACTGGCTTGGCTAGCGCGACAACAAGAGACGGGTGGCAACTGGAAATTGCATGAAGGTTATCCCGATCCCGGAGAGCGAGTCATTCGTACGGATGCCGGAGCGACCGCGCTCGCGCTTCTGGCGATGCTTGGCGATGGAAACACCACGACTGTGGGACAGCACGCGAAGTCGGTCGCGAAAGGAGTCGCGTACCTCAAGTCGATTCAAAAGGCGAACGGCGATTACCACGATCACGAAGAACTGGGTCGGCAGACGGCATTTTACGCGCATTCGCAAGCGACGATTGCGATGTGCGAGGCATACGCTTTGAGCGGCGACGCCAGTCTGAAGTCGTCGTGCGAGCGAGCGGTGAAGTACTTGCTCAATTCACAGCATCCGAAAGATGGCGGTTGGCGCTACCAGCCGCAGTCGGGCGAGTCGATGGGAGACTTGTCCGTCACCGGCTGGGCGTTGATGGCATTGCACTCGGCGCGGATCGCGAAGATTAATGTGCCGTTCGACAATTTCGAGCGGGCGACGCTGTTCCTGGAATCTGTCTCGGAACAAAACGGCGCGCGGTACAAGTACCAGCCGAACGATCCGCTCGAAAAAGTTTCGCCAGCGATGACAGCCGAGGGATTGCTCTGCCGACAGTGGCTCGGTTGGCAGAAGGATCATCCGTCACAAACGGACGCACTCAAGTATTTGCTGTCGGAAGAGAACAAACCGTCGTGGGCTCCCGGGCGACGGAATGTCTACGCCTGGTACTACACGGCCCAGGTACTGCACAACGTTGGCGGGCCGGAGTGGCAAAAGTGGTATCAAAACACCAGCGAGCTGATTCTCAAAGGCCAAATATCCGGCGGCGGAGAGGTCGGCGGAAGCTTGCATCCGACCAAGCCCCCTGGTTCCAATGAAGAGTACGCGGCCAAAGCCGGCCGACTCTATCTCACCGCCTTGTGTTTGTTGGTGCTGGAAACACCGATCCGGCACGCGGCGATCTATCCAGAGACTAATCCCAAAGAGCAAGCACCATGAGCACCCCCGCACCACGTCCCTGGCTCCTTCGCGAAGTCAATTACGGCTTCATCAAAGACAACCCGTATCAAGTCGCCGTGCTGGCGATGGGCGCGACCGAGCCGCACAACTTGCATCTCCCCTACGGAACTGATGCGTTCGAGGGGGAAGCGATCGGATCTCGCGCCTGCGAGCTGGCGTGGCAGCGCGGAGCCAAAGTCGTCCTGTTGCCGACGATGTCCTACGGCACCGAGACCAACATGATGGAGTTTCCGATGGCGATGAACCTCAACCCGTCCACGCTGACTCGGGTGATCACGGACATTGTCGATTCGTTGGCGAAACACAAAGTCTTCAAGTTGCTGATCCTGAACAGCCACGGAGGCAACGATTTCAAACCGGTACTGCGCGAACTGACCGACAAGACGCCAGTGAAGATGTTCTTGTGCGAGTGGTATCGCGGCATGGCTGCCGAACTGACGGCGAAGATTTTTGAGAATTCGGACGACCACGCAGGTGAGGTTGAAACGTCGTTGATCCAATTCTTGAAGCCGCATCTGGTCGCGACGAATCCGATCACCGGAAAGATCGCCGCGGATGCCGGCATGGTGGCGAAGAGCCGCTTCGATGCCGTCAACAAAGGCTGGGTCACGCTCACTCGGCCGTGGCATTTGCTGACGACGAACAGCGGTTCCGGTAATCCACACAAAGCCACCGCCGAAAAGGGTCGGGCTTTCTTCGAGCGACTCACCGAGCGGCTGGCGGGATTTCTAGTGGAACTCGCTGACTCGCCGCTGGATGAAAAGTTCCCGTTCTAAAACCTGCCCGACGGAAACCATCGGCCACGATTATTTCTTCGCCGCCAGATCTTTGATCCGGATGTTGCGGAGATCGACTCGATCGCCGTGGCCCAAGAAGCCAAGATGACCGGTGGTTCGCTTCAGGCCCGGATGCTCAGCGCCGTCCATCGTGCCGTTCTTGGTGACCTCGTCCAGATCACAATCGACGATGGTTTCGCCGTTGAGCACGATCTTGATCTTGCGGCCTTGAAGCGTGACCTCTTGCGAGTTCCACTCGCCGAGCGGTTTGAGGTGTTCGCGCTTGGCCGGCTGAATGCCGTAGACCGAGCCGTGATACTGGTACGGCTTGAGGTCTTTGTACTTCTCGGCGGTGTTGTCGAGGATTTGCAGTTCGGTGCCGTCGATGTGCAAGTTCCCCTTGGCGACGTTCGGACAGCGAACGCCCAAGCCGTTGTTGGCTCCGGCGGTGAGTTTGAATTCGAAACGCACTACGAAATCGGCGTACTCCTTCTCGGTCAGCAAGTTACCGGCTGTCCCCTGGACGCAGACGATCGCGCCGTCTTCGATTTTGTAGGCGTCTTTGGCTCCGGTCCAACCTTTGAGCGTCTTGCCGTCAAATAGCGGAACAAAGCCAGCTTCATTCGGCTTTTTGTCGTCGGCAGACAACGGGGCGAAAGCGGCGAGCGACAGCAGGCTGGCAGTCAGGATTTGGCGAATCATGGGAGCGTCCTTCGCAACAAAAACGGGGTGTGATGAAATAGGGAGGCGGAGCATATCGGTGGCCATTGCCCTGAGCCAACTCGCCCCGAATTCCGGGCGGAACCATGTCAATCTCGATGTGCGTTGATACACTGCCGCCCGCGGTCAGACGGCCGATGAAGACCGACGGTTGGGAGAACTCGACGGTCAACCCATCACGCATTTGCGAATTCCTGCCTATTCCGCATTCACATTGCATTCGCGACACCACGCTGTCGCCACTTCCAAGGCTCCCCTTGTGAGGTGATTTGCTCGCCCACGAAAGGGCCGATCATGTCGGAAGACATCCAAAAACCGAATCCAGAACTTGGAGCCACGTTGCCGCTGGAACTCAAAGAGGAACTCAAAGCCGAGACGCTCGAACATGGCAAGTTCGACGACACGTCCGGTGACTTCGCCTATGAAGAGTCCGACGCTTCGGGCGACGACATCGTCGATGGCGACGTCGAAGCATTCGACTACGACGATGAACAAGGTGATGCGACCGAGGTGATTGCCGCTGAGTCGGATGACGAAGGCGATCAATTCCAAGCCAAACCGAATCGCAAACGTGCGTCGAAGTCAAAGAAGCAGGAACACGCCGAAGCCCTTGAGGACTCCTCCGACTTCGGTGACGAATTTGATGGCGACAACGATCCGTCGCCCGGCGAACGATTGGCCAAGCATCAGTACTCCGGAGCAGCGAAGTTTGCTCCGCAACGTCTTGCGAAGATCCTCGCGGCGGCGGGCATCGACGCTCGGCGGAAGTGCGAAGAGTACGTCACGTCTGGCCGAGTCAGCGTCGATGGCGAGGTCATCACCGACGTCGCGTTCCGTGCCGATCCGTATTCCCAGAAGATTGAACTCGACGGCGAAAAGATTAAGTTGCAGCGCAAGGTCTACTTTGCGCTCAACAAGCCGCGAGGAGTTGTCTGCACGAATCACGATCCGTCGGGACGTCCGCGCGTCATCGACTTGTTCCCGCAGTTTCGCGAACGGATTTTCGCAATCGGCCGGCTCGACGAGGAATCGGAAGGCTTGTTGCTGGTCACCAACGACGGCGAGTTGGCCAATCGTATGGCGCATCCTCGGTATCGCGTCGCCAAGTTTTATTTGTGCCATGTGAAGGGTGTTCCTTCAGCCGAAACGCTCGCGTCGCTGAAGCGCGGCATGTACTTCGACGAGGGACGATTCCATGTCGAAGGGGCACGGCTGAAAAAGGCGGTCGGCGACAGTGCGTACCTGGAGATCGTGCTCAATGAAGGTCAGAACCGCGAGATTCGCCGGCTGATGGCGCGAGTTGGCCACAAGGTCATGCGTTTGAAACGAGTCGGCTTCGGTCCGATCCGCTTGGGCGATCTCCCGGCTGGAGCCTATCGAGCACTCGCCAGCGACGAGATGAAACTGCTGCAAGATTTGTCCGAGCAGCGAGCACATCTCGACAACACCGCCGGTCGTGGACGCAAGAAAAAAGTCGGCGACAAACCGGCGTTCGTCAGCAAGCGAAAGTTTGACAGCAAGCCACCGGTGGGGACGCCGTACGGTCAGCCGCCGCGTGGCGGGAAAGCGGCTTATGGCAAGCCTGCGTATGGCCAATCGAAATCGGGCACTCAATCGTCGTACGATGATCGGCGGCCTCGTGGGAAGTTCGGTGCGATGACGGACGAGCAAGCTCTCGAACTCGCGAACAGCGGTGAGGTCATTCAAGAGGAGACTCGCGAACGCCGGCCTGCCGATCGGCCGCGTCCGGGTGGATACTCTCAGGGCGGTAACGGCGCTCAAGGTGGTCAACGTCGTGACACGCGACGCACTGTCGGTGAGCAACTCAGTAGTCCACCGCGAGGCCAACGCCGCCCGCCTCGTCGTGAGGATGCTCAAGGCGATAATCAACAAGCTCCGCGCCGTTATCCAAGTCGAGGCGTGACCGGTGACGGTCAAGGCCCGCCGCGCGGACGAACGGGATACGGACAAGGTGAAACGGGGAATCGACGCGGATATTCGGTCCAGCCACCGTACGGTGGCCAGAGAGCAGCCGATGGCAATCAGCGTCCGCAACGTCGTTATCAAAACGATCAAGAGGCAGGAGCGACTCATTCTGAGTCCACCGACAATGACTTCGGCGGAGGACGTCGCCGGTTCGTCACCGACGACACACCGGAGTCGTCATTTAATCAGCGTCCCGCGCGTCCGCCTCGCCCGGTTGGCTCGCGTCCACCTCGTCTGGCCGGTGGCGAACGTCCGCAGCGCCGTCGTTACGTTTCCGATGATGAGGACTCGCAGCAAGGATCGACTGGAGGTTACTCGGCTCAGCGTCGTCCGGTTCGTGGCCCGCGCGGTTATGGACAAGCGGGCAATCGCGAACTTCCGGCTCGCGGTCGAGGTCAGCGGCCGGCACCGCCGCCTCGTCCGATGACGGCTGACGGAAAAGAAATCTTGCAGGGCAAAGTCACGGGCTTCCGCACGGCTCCGAAAGAGGGGCTTGCTAGGCGACGCAAGAAAGCGATTGATGGCATGCAAGTGGTTCGCAAACAGAGGCAACAGCGTCGGAAAAAGACTGATGAGTCGTAAACTTCCGGCAGAAAAGCGAAACACGGCACCTCCGTTTGGCCGATGAATGGTCGTGCTTCAAGTTCGACTGATCGGCAGGGATGACTCAATTGACAAACTCCCCCGAAAGTCGAGACAACTTCTGGAGTCTCGCACACTGGCTGGTTAATTTGCGATCGAGGATACGGTTTGACCGGTCATCCGTAGTCGTGTGAATTTCCCACCGCGAATTTGCAACTGGCTCGGCGTCTCGTCCGCTGACCTTCAACATTGGTTTCCTCACAGGCAGACTAGGAGTCTCACCCGCAATGTCCACGGCCACATTGGATGCTCCCGCTTCCACCAACGGCAAGAAACTGGAAAATCTCGAAACAGTCGTCATTCGCTTCTGCGGTGACTCCGGCGACGGAATGCAGCAGGCCGGAGGACAGATGACGAACGCTTCAGCCATGTTTGGCAATGACGTGCGTACGTTCCCCGATTTTCCTGCCGAGATCCGCGCGCCCGCAGGTTCGCTCTTCGGAGTCTCCGGCTATCAGTTGTGCTTCTCGAATCACGACATCTTCACCCCGGGCGATGCCGTGGACACTCTGGTCGCGATGAATCCGGCGGCGCTCAAGACGAACATCGAAGACCTCAAGCGTGGTGGTACGCTGATCGTCAACGAAGAAGAGTTCAACAAGAGCGGCTTGCAAAAAGCGTTGTACGAAGCGAACCCGCTCGACAACGAAACCTTGATGGCGAAGTTCCGCGTTCACAAGGTGCCGATGACGCGGCTCAACCGCGACGCGGTCGATGGGTTGGGGCTCTCTCAGAAAAATGCCGATCTGTGCCGTAACTTCTTCGCACTGGGCTTGGTCTACTGGCTGTATGACCGAGATCCGAAGCCGACCGAAGACAACATCCGGACAAAGTTCGCCAAAAGGCCGGAAGTTGTTGAAGCTAATCTGCGATCGCTTCGAGCCGGTATGAATTACGGCTTTTCGACCGAGTCATTCACGGTTCATTACCATGTCCCGCCCGCCAGGTTGCCGGCCGGCAAGTACCGCAAGATCACCGGCAACGAAGCGGTCGCGATGGGCTTGGCCGTGATGGCTAAGCTCTCAGGAAAGACGGTCGTCTTCAGCGGGTATCCGATCACGCCTGCCAGCGACATCTTGCATGATCTATCAGCGTTCAAGCACTTCGGAGTGAAAACGTTTCAGGCTGAAGATGAAATTGCCGCGATGTCTTCGTGTGTGGGTGCCGCCTTCGCCGGACAACTGGCGGTCACCGCCAGCAGCGGCCCCGGCATCTGCCTCAAGGGTGAGGCGATGGGCCTGGGAATGATGACCGAGTTGCCAATGGTCATCATTGATGTCCAGCGTGGCGGGCCGAGCACCGGGCTGCCGACCAAAACCGAACAGTCCGACTTGTTGCTCGCCATGTACGGCCGCAACGGCGAGTCGCCGCTGCCGATCATCGCCGCATCCGGCCCCGGTGATTGCTTCTCAATGATCCAAGAAGCGTTTCGCATCGCCACCGAATTCATGTGCCCGGTGATCTTCCTTTCCGACGGCTACATCGCCAATGGAGCCGAGCCGTGGAAAATCCCGAATGTTGCAGACCTGCCGCGCTTGAAGATCGAACACATCACCGCTCCAAATGGTGAGAACGGCGAATACCTGCCGTACAAGCGGAATGAAAAGCTCGCTCGCCCGTGGGCCAAACCGGGCACAAAGGGCTTGGAACACCGCATCGGCGGACTCGAGAAGAAGGATGTCACCGGCAACATCGATTACTCGCCGAAGAATCATCAGCACATGACCAACACGCGAGCTCAGAAAGTCGCGAATATCGCCAACTTCATTCCCGAACAAACGGTGGATGGCCCGGCATCTGGCAAACTGCTCGTGATCAGTTGGGGTGGGACTTACGGAGCCGTCCGCACGGCAGTTCAGCAGGCACAGGCTGCGGGGAAATCGGTCGCGCACACGCACCTGAAATACATGAACCCGCTCCCGCGAAATCTCGGCACGATCCTGAAGAGCTACGAGAAAGTGCTCGTGCCGGAATTGAACTGCGGTCAGTTGCGGTTGCTGCTTCGTAATCAATACCTCGTCGACGCTCAAGGCTACAACAAGATTGAAGGCAAGCCGTTCCTCGTTAACGAGCTAGTCAATGTGATCAACGAATTCCACGGTTAATGCTCACCATCTGAAATCTCAAATCTGAAATTACAAAAGGTAACTCCGCGATGTCCGTCGATCTGCCTGCTCTTCCCACACTTCAATCGAAAGACTTCGCCAGCGACCAGGAAGTTCGCTGGTGCCCGCGGTGCGGCGATTACTCGATTCTCGCACAGATGAAAAAGGTGCTGCCGACGCTGGGCATTCCGAAAGAGAAATTCTGCTTCGTGTCGGGCATCGGTTGCAGCAGTCGCTTCCCTTACTATGTCAACACTTATGGCCTGCACAGCATTCACGGCCGCGCTCCCGCGGTTGCGACCGGCGTGAAGTTGGCCAATCCCGAACTGCAAGTCTGGGTCATCACCGGTGACGGCGACGCCCTGTCGATTGGCGGCAATCACTTCCTGCACGCCATCCGCCGCAACATTGACATGAAGATCATCCTCTTCAACAACCAGATTTATGGACTGACCAAAGGCCAGTACTCACCGACCAGCCCAGTCGGCAAGAAAAGCAAAAGTACGCCGTACGGTTCGATCGATCATCCGCTGACCCCGCTTTCGGTTGCCATCGGGGCCGAAGCCACTTTCGTCGCTCGTTCGGTCGATGTGGACATCAAGCATCTGACGATGGTTCTTGAACGAGCCGCGCATCACAAAGGGACGGCTTTCGTCGAGGTCTATCAAGACTGTAATGTCTTCAATCCGGGAGCGTTCAGTTATGCCACCGACAAGGAAACTCGCAGCGACAGCATCGTGTACCTCGAACACGGCAAGCCGTTGATCTTCGGCAAGAACCGTGAAAAAGGGATACGAGTTGCCGAAGGGAACCGCGTGGAGAGCGTCCAACTCGGCGGGGACATCAAAGAGGATGACTTGTTGTTCCACGACGAAAAGACTCCGGAGCCGTCGCTCGCGTTCTTGCTCTCGCGCATGCGGCACCCGGAATTCCCCGAACCAATGGGAATCTTCCGCGCTGTCGAACGTTCGACCTACGACGAGTCCGTCACGAAGCAAGTCGAGGCTGCCCGCTCAAAGCTCGGCGAAGGTGATGTCGAGAAACTGCTCAACAGTGGCGATACCTGGTTCGTGAACTAACCCGAACAATTCACGAAGGCCGGTTTCTCAACCGGCCTTTTTTCATTTCTGGTGAGCCGCGATGTCCGACAAATCCAAGATCTTGGTCGTCGGTGAGATCGCTCGCTCGGAGTTCGTGAGGGTTCGTGATTGGTTGGATCAAATTCGCGCCGCGTCGAACGTGCAAACATCGAAGTGTTTGCCTGAGCCAAACGGCGTCGAAGTCGAGGCGTTTGATACTCCGCTCGTCGATCCCGATCTGGTCATCGTCTGTCAATCGTGGCCGGAAGAGTTTTCTGCTGCCGAAGTCACAACGTCTCTCGGTCGCTGGCCGCTGGCGTTGTGGGTCTGCTGTTACGGAGCGTGGTGTGCGTCCGATGGTCGCACTCGTTCGATCTGGCCGATTAGCGTGCGTGTCCCCGTCGACGAAGCCGAGTGCCGGCTGAATCATGTTTGGCGAGTGCTCACCGAACAGCGAAACGAACCGCTACCGCTGACCGCCTCGCGTGACGAGGCATTCGAATTCGATCATTGCTTCACGCCGCCGGTTGCTCGTCCTTGAAGAGCTTGTATTCCACGCTGTCGACCAGCGCGAGCCAACTGGCTTCGATGATGTTTTCGCTGACGCCGACCGTCGTCCAAACTTCGTGGTCGTCACGGCTTTCGATGACGACTCTCACACGAGCCGCTGTGCCGGCTGTGCTGTTGATGACTCGAACTTTGTAGTCCACGAGTTGCATCTCAGCAAGATTCGGGTATGTCGTGATCAGCGCCTTTCGCAGCGCCGTGTCGAGTGCGTTGACCGGGCCGTCTCCTTCAGCCACGACATGTTCCAAACGATCGGCGACTCGCAGTTTGATCGTCGCCTCGGTGGCCGGTGCCATCGCGCTGTTCGAGACGACCGAAACCGATTCGTCGCGCAGGCCGCCGTCGGATTCGACGTTCACGCGGTAATGCACCTTCTCGAACTTCGGCTGGTACTGGCCGACGATCTTGCGGACGAGCAGGTCGAACGATGCCTCGGCCGCTTCGAATTGAAAGCCTTCGTTTTCCAAGTCCTGCACGCGGTCGAGAATCTTTTGCATCATTGCCGAGTCGTTTTGGATCGCGTACTTCGTCGTCTTTGCCACGATGTTCGATTTTCCGGAGAGTTCGCTGATCAGCACTCTCCGGACGTTGCCGACGGTTTCCGGTTCGATGTGCTCGTAGCTCTTCGCCAAACGATTGACGGCATGGACGTGCATGCCACCCTTGTGAGCGAATGCGCTGGTGCCGACGAACGGCTGGGCGTTGCGGTAATTCATGTTCGCCAGTTCGTAGACGTAGCGCGACAGTTCGGCGAGATGCTTCAGCCCGCCGTCGGTCAGCAGATCGTAGCCGGACTTTTTGAGAGCGAGGTTCGCGATGACGCTGCATAGATCGACGTTACCGCACCGCTCGCCAATGCCATTGATCGTCCCTTGGACTTGAGTCGCTCCGACATCGACTGCGGCCAGCGAATTCGCGACGGCCAGATCGCAATCGTTGTGACAGTGAATGCCGACCGGGATCGTCAACGCCTGCTGAGCGGCTTTGACCGAGTCGGCGACCTCTTCCGGTAGTCTTCCGCCATTCGTGTCGCAGAGGACGACGATCTCGGCTCCGGCTTCCTCGGCGGTTTTGATCGTCCTGAGTGCGAACTCCGGGTTCGCTCGATAGCCGTCAAAGAAGTGTTCAGCGTCGTAAAAGACTCGGCGTCCCTCGCCGTGGAGAAAACCGACCGAGTCGCGGATCATTGCGAGGTTCTCGGCCTCATCGACACGCAGCACCTCGAAGACGTGCAAGTCCCATGTCTTGCCGACGATGACGCAAATCTTCGCCTGTGAGTCACGCAGCGCGACCATGCCGGTGTCGTCTTCGGGAGTCGCTCCACGCCGACGTGTCATTCCGAAGGCGGTGACTGTCGCGTGCTTCAGATCGAGGTCTCGCGCCCGCTGAAAGTACTCGGCGTCTTTCGGATTCGACAGTGGATAGCCACCCTCAATGAAGTCGAAGCCCAGTTCATCCAGCCGCTGAGTGATCAGCAGCTTGTCCTGCAAGGAAAAGTTTACACCCTCGCCTTGGCTGCCGTCGCGCAGGGTCGTGTCGTAGATTTGGATTCGAGTCATCGCGGTATGCCTTGAACTGAGATTTCCAATTTCAAAAAACCAACAAAAAACCCTCAGGCGATTGGCCTGAGGGTGACAACATCGTGACGAAATGAAACGAACCCCGAGTTCAATGCCGCTGGCAAGAGCCGCTGGCGGGAATGTTGATCCCGGCAGCGACCGTGATAATGGAGATCGGAAATTGAAATTGGAGTCGCATGGCGATCGTCCATGGTTGAATGACGAGAGGAATATACGTCACGCTCTGGAGTCGGTCAAACGGAGGAGTTTCGGCGTCAAAGCGAGCTTGGCAGGTCACATTTCGGCACGCCGAGCGGAGGGCGACGCCTGTTTATGGGCTTGTAATCGTCGGTTCGACCGAAAACTAATTCTGCACGAACGACCACAGCTTGATCGCGGGGAGAGCGGCCAATGGCGATTGAAATGGAATGCGGTATCTGCGGCCAAGAGCACCGCTTTCGCGAGGAACATGTCGGGCGTCAGACCCGCTGCAAAGAATGCACGGCGCGAATCGACATTCCACGCGGCGGGCTGGGAGGCATTCTCGACGACACCGCGGCGGCTGGTTGTGCCGGTTGGATAGAGCTGTTCGACCACTCGGATTGGCGAGAAGGTCTAGCTTTGTCGGACGTTACACCGGAGTCACTACATCGGTGACCTCTGGCGAGTTGCTCCCATTCTGGCCTGCCGCCATAATGCCAGACTCATTTTTGACATTCAAAATTGTGGAAATGCGGCGAACTGCTCCGAAGCCGTGTCGCCGCCTCCCGGGAACGCAGATAGAAGACGAAACAATGACGCTTGAGGCACCGGAATCGCCCCCGCTGGATTCCCTGGAATTGGATGAATGGTTTGACTCGCTGGATGACATTCTGCATCGGTACGGCGACGAGGGGGTTCAATATCTGCTTTCCGCCTTGCAGGAAAGAGCTTACATCCGCGGCGTGACCCTGCCGTTCAAGGCTCAGACGCCGTACATCAACACGATTCCGGTCGATGAACAGTCGCCGTTTCCTGGCAATCGAGAGATCGAACGCCGCATCAAGTCGATCATCCGCTGGAACGCGATGGCGATGGTCGTTCGAGCCAACCGCGACCACAAAGGGATCGGCGGCCACATCTCGACGTATGCGTCCAGCGCGACGCTGTACGAGATCGGCTTTAACCATTTCTTTCATGCTCGGACGGACAACCACACCGGCGACTTCGTGTATTTCCAGGGCCACGCCTCGCCCGGTGTGTACGCGAGAGCGTTCCTCGAAGGGCGACTGACTGAAAAGCATCTCGAACATTTTCGCGAGGAGTTGCCGGCAGGTGAGGGACTGTCGAGCTATCCGCACCCGTGGTTGATGCCCGACTTCTGGCAGTTTCCGACCGTGTCGATGGGACTCGGTCCGATCACCGCAATCTATCAAGCTCGGTTCTTGCGATACTTGCACGATCGCGGAATCGCCGACACGTCGCAGTCGAACGTCTGGTGCTTCGTCGGTGACGGCGAGGTCGATGAACCGGAAACGCTCGGAGCATTGACGCTCGCTTCCCGCGAGGGACTCGACAACTTGATCTTCGTCGTGAACTGCAACCTGCAACGGCTCGACGGCCCCGTGCGCGGCAATGGCAAGATCATTCAGGAACTCGAAGGAGCGTTTCGCGGAGCCGGATGGCATTGCCTCAAAGTCATCTGGGGCGGCAATTGGGAGCCGCTCTTGCAGCAAGATCGCGACGGCGAACTGGTCCACCGCATGGGTGAAGTCGTCGATGGGCAGTACCAGAAGTACGTCGTCGAGCCTGGCTCGTACATTCGCGAGCATTTCTTCGGTCATTCCCCGAAGCTGCGCGAGATGGTGGCATCGCTTTCCGACGAGCAACTGAAAAAGCTGCAACGCGGCGGGCACGATCCGGAAAAAGTTTTCGCGGCGTACAAGGCGGCCGTCGAGCATCACGGCTCGCCGACCGTCATCCTCGCCAAGACGATCAAAGGCTATGGACTCGGCGAAGCGGGCGAGGGTCGCAACGTCGCTCACAACGTCAAGAAAGCGAACGAACAGGAACTGCGAGAATTCCGCTCGCGGTTCGGCATCCCGATCGCCGACGACGAAGTCGATCAAGCTCCATTTTACAAACCCGCACCCGACAGCCCGGAGATTCAGTACCTGCAAGATCGCCGCGCAAAACTCGGTGGGTACTTGCCGTCTCGGCGGCCAACGGCTGAAAAACTCGCGGTCCCTCCATTGGAAACCTTCTTGGGCTACGTCGCCAAGGCGACTGAAGGCTCGACGACGTTCACCTTCACGTATCTGCTCAGCGGCCTGCTGAAAGACAAACAAATTGGGTCGCGCATCGTGCCGATCATTCCCGACGAAGCCCGCACATTCGGCATGGAAGGGCTGTTCCGCCAGTGCGGCATTTACGCCAGCAAGGGACAACTTTACGAACCAGTCGATGCCGACCAGCTCATGTACTACAAGGAGATGAAGAACGGCCAAATCCTCGAAGAGGGAATCAACGAAGCGGGGGCGATCTCGTCGTTCGTCGCGGCCGGCACGGCGTACTCGAACCTCGGGATCCACATGGTGCCGTTTTACATTTACTACTCGATGTTCGGCTTTCAGCGAGTCGGCGATCAGATTTGGCTCGCGGGCGATTCGCGCACGAAAGGTTTTCTAGTCGGCGGCACATCAGGCCGCACGACGCTCAACGGCGAAGGCTTGCAGCACGAAGACGGACACAGCCAGCTCTTCGCGACCAGCGTTCCGAACCTCAAGGCGTATGATCCGGCGTACGGCTACGAGCTGGCCGTCATCATTCACGACGGCATGCGGCGGATGTACGTTGAGCACGAGGAGATCTTCTACTACCTCAGTGTCTACAACGAAGACTACGCGATGCCGACGATGCCCGAAGGGATCGCTGACGGCATCGTGCGCGGGATGTATCGCTTCAAGAGCACCGATTGCTCGAAGGGCCAGAAAGAACGCCCGCAGCTTTTCGGCAGCGGCCCGATTCTGAACGAAGTCCTGCGTGCTCAGAAAATCTTGAGTGACAAGTTTGGCATCGGCTCCGACGTGTGGAGCGTGACGAGCTACTCCGAACTCTGTCGCGACGCCTCGATGGCTTTGCGCTGGAACCGACTGCATCCGAGCGACAAGCCGAAGACGAGCTACCTCGAATCGACGCTCGCCGGCATCACCGGCCCGTTCATCGCCTCCAGTGACAATGTTCGGCTTGTTCCCGATCAAATCCGGAGCTGGATTCCCGGCGACTACCACGTCCTCGGCACCGACGGCTTCGGCCGCAGCGAAACCCGCGAAGAGCTCCGCCGCCATTTCGAGATCGACGGTGAGTGCGTGGCTTTCACAACGCTCGTCGCGCTCGCACAACAAGGCCGGTTCGACAAGAAGAAGCTGCCCAAGGCCCTCAAAGATTTGTGCATCGACCCGGAGAAAGTCGAACCTCTCAAGGCGTAAGCCAAATCAAAAAACAACCAGAGCAGGCAACGCGAATGCTCGCTAATCTTCCCTAATTCGGATTTGATTAGCGTCAATGAGTGCCGATCAGTTTTCCCAAGTTGTCATATTCAAAATTCACGAGTTGACCGCGGACATGGCTATCGAATTCAAACTGCCCGAAGTCTCCGACGGCGTGACGGCCGTTGATATCGCCGAGATCAAAGTCAAAGCCGGAGACGTGCTGACCGCTGGCCAGGTGGTCATGGACCTCGAAACCGAGAAGGCGGTCGTCGAACTCGAATGCCCGCACGCCGGAACGGTTTTGAAAGTGCTCGTCTCTGCCGGTCAGTCGATTCCGATCGGCGCGCCGCTGCTGAGCATCGAAGCCGCCAGTTCCGTAGTCGCACCTTCAGGCGGAACCACCGCTATTCCCGCGAAAGCTGCCGCACCGACTCCCATCGCTCAACCTGTTGCGGCATCAAGTTCGAGGCCAGATGTTCCGCTGAAAAGCGGGAATAAGAACGATGCTCGTCCGCCCGCTCCGGCCGGTCCAGCCACGCGTCGACTCGCGCGCGATCTCGGCGTCGATTTGCATCAACTCAGTGGTACCGGCCCGGGAGGACGGATCACGCCAGAGGACGTACAGAACTACGTCAAGAACATCCTCGAAGGCCGGTCCTCTGCACCGTCGGGTGGCTCTTTCGCGACTCCGCCGCTGCCAGACTTCAGCCAGTTCGGCCCGGTTGAGCGGCAAGCTCAGAGCAAGATCGCGAAGGTCTCGGCCACGAACCTCAGCATGGCGTGGCAGACGATCCCGCACGTTACGCAGCACGATCTGATCGACATCACCAATCTGGAAGAAGCCCGCAAACGCTTCGGCGAATCGCTCGGAAAGAACGGTCCGAAGGTAACGATGACCGCCATTGTCATGAAGGCACTGATCCCGGCGCTCAAGGCGTTTCCGCACGTCAACGCCAGCCTCGACTCGGCCAAGGGCGAACTGGTCTTGAAGCAGTACTACAACATCGGCTGCGCGGTCGATACGCCGAACGGCTTGCTGGTCCCGGTCGTTAAGAACGTGGACCAAAAGAGCATCGTGCAAATCGCCGCCGACCTCGCCGACCTCGCCGCTCGTGCTCGCGAGAAAAAGCTCAAACCGGCCGAAATGAGCGGCGCGACGTTCACGGTCACGAATCTCGGAGGGATCGGCGGCACGGCCTTCACGCCGATCGTCAACTGGCCCGAAGTCGCGATCCTCGGCCTGAGCCGCAGCCACACCGAACTGAAGCTCCACGGCGGAGCGATCGTCGAACGCCTGCTGCTTCCGATGTCTCTCAGCTACGACCACCGAGTCATCAACGGTGCCGACGGAGCCCGCTTCGTCGCCAAGCTCGGCAGCCTGTTGAACGACTTCTTCGCGTTGCTGGCGGAAGCGTAACCTGCGTTTTCTCTGTGTTGGAAAAAATCACCACAGAGATGCAGAGGACAAAGAGTTTTCACTGAGGTTTGTTATGTCCCAACATGCGGAAATCGTTGTTATTGGTGCTGGTCCCGGCGGATACCCCGCCGCGTTTGCGGCGGCGGATCATGGAAAGAAGGTGGTGCTCGTCAATGAGGAGCAGAACCCGGGCGGAGTCTGCTTGCAGCGAGGGTGCATTCCGTCGAAGGCGTTGTTGCACGTCGCAAAGTTGATTCACGAGGCGGCGGACGCGGCTGAGCACGGGCTGACGTTTGGCAAGGCGACGATCGACCTCGACAAGTTGCGAGCGTTCAAGAACGGCGTCATCGGACAACTGACCAGCGGCATTCAGAGCTTGTGCAAGGCTCGCGGAGTTACGCTGGTGCAGGCGCGCGCGACGTTTGCGAACTCGAACACACTGAACCTCGCCAAGTCAGACGGATCGATCGAGCAACTGACGTTCGACAAGGCGGTGATCGCGACCGGTTCGCAGCCGGCGATGCCGCCGATCTTCGCGATTGGCGACTCGCGCGTGATGGACTCGACCGGAGCACTCGCGTTGGAAGACATCCCGAAGAAGCTGCTGGTCATCGGCGGCGGCTACATCGGGCTGGAGATGGGGTGCGTATATGCCGCGCTCGGCAGCGAAGTCACGGTCGTCGAGGCATTGCCGGTGATCCTTGCGGCGGCTGATCGCGATCTTGTCCGGCCGCTGCAGAAGCGACTTGAAGGTCAGTTCAAGGCGATTCACGTCAACACGAAAGTGCTCAGCCTGACCGCGAGTAAAACCGGCATCGTCGCAGAGCTGCAAGGTGAAGGAGTCGAACCGAAACAAACCTTCGACCGAGTCCTCGTCTCCGTCGGCCGCAAGCCGAACAGCAAGAACCTCGGCCTCGAAAACACGAAGGCACAGATCGACGAGAAGGGTTTCATCAAGATCGACCGCTGCTGCCGCACGGCCGATCCGAACATCCTGGCGATCGGCGACGTCGCGGGCGAACCGATGCTGGCTCACAAAGCTACGCGCGAGGCGAAGGTCGCGATCGAGGCACTCGTCGGCGAACCGGCTGAGTTCGACAACATTGCGATTCCCGCCGTCGTCTTCACCGACCCCGAACTCGCCTGGTGCGGCCTGACCGAAACTGAGGCGAAGGCTCAAGAGCGTGACGTGAAAGTTATCCGCTTCGCCTGGGCCGCCAGCGGCCGCGCTCAATCGTTGGCTCGCACCGAGGGCCTGACGAAACTGATCGTCGAAAACAAAACCGAACGCATCCTCGGCGTCGGCATCGTCGGAGTTGGCGCGGGTGAGTTGATCTCCGAAGGGGTGCTCGCCGTCGAAACCGCCGCCGTCGCCCGCGACCTCGCTGACAGCATCCACCCGCACCCCACGCTCAGCGAAACCCTCATGGAGGCCGCCGAAGCCTTCATCGGCCAAGCCACGCACATGTACCGGCCAAATCGGTAGGCTTCGTCGCCATCACGCGCCGAGGTTGTAATTCTTTCGCCTTTCGGCCTGTTTCAGTGATTCTGGCGGATTTTGTGACAAAGCGTTTCTGTGGAACGAATCACAGAGGCAATGGCATCATGAATGATGCCATGAGTCCCGTGATTGGGACGTAGAGCACGAAAGACGCCGATGGACTCCTTGCCGTCCGAACATGACCGCTTCCTCGCGATACTGGAGGCTCACCAGCGTTTGCTGTTGAAAGTCTGTTGGGCGTACAGCCGGACGTCGCACGATCGTGACGATTTATTGCAGGAGATCGTGAGTCGATTGTGGGGATCCTTCAAAACCTACGACGACCGCCGCAAGTTTTCGACGTGGATGTACCGTGTCGCGTTGAATGTTGCGATTGACTACCGACGCCGAAAGCGGAGATGGGGCCGCGAGTCGGTGAGTCTTGATGAGGCGACGGAGACCGTCCTTATGACGGGGCCGAACAATACCGACAAACAGAACCAGTTGGCGGAATTGCACGAACTGTTGGAGGGCCTCGAAGAGGCAGATCGCGTCTTGCTGTTGTTCCATCTGGAAGGTCAGTCGTACTCCGAGATTGCCGACATTCTGGGAATCAGTGCCTCCAATGTCGGGACGCGACTGAACCGTTTGCGAATGTCACTGAAACAAACCGCCCAAGAAGTCTCAGACAACATGCGAAAGGACTAATGATGTCACTCGAAGAACTTCAAGAACAGTGGCAGAAGTTGGATCAACGGCTTCAACAATCGGAGGCCGTTCAATCGGATCTCGCGCATCGCGTTGTGATGCAGCCGGCTCGCCGACGGATCAATCGTTTGGCAATCTGGCCGGCGGTGGACATCGTGTTTTGCATCGGCATGCTGCTGCTCGGAGTGATGTTCGTCAGCGATCACTCTCGCGAACTTTCACTGCTGTTGCCCGCGAGTGTGGTGATAGCGGCGGCCGTCGCGTTGATGATGGAGAGTGCTCGCCAGCTTCGTCACGTCATCGAACTGGACTGGTGCGGTCCCGTCGCCGAGATTCAATGCGGGCTCGAACGGCTTCGAGTGTCGACGATTCGGCAATTCAAATGGATCATGCTGCTCGCACCGTTGGTTGGATTCAGCGGCCTGCTGTGCGGTCTGCACTGGCTCCTCGAACGACTGACTGAGGGACGTGTCGAAATCCTAAATGAACTTCCGGCGAGTTGGATCGCCGCCAACTACCTCTTCGGAGTCGCATTCATCCCGCTGGGACACTTCGTCGCCCGTGTCCTCGCCGAGAAATGCCACCATCATCCGTGGTGGCAAGCAGTGCTCGACGGCATTTCGGGCACCAGCCTGAAAGCCGCAATCCTGGACCTCAAGCATTGGGCTAGTTTGCAGCAACATGCCCTGCCTGAGCGAAGACCAACCGCTAAGAACCCGTCCAAGAACTGATTCGTGAAATAGACAGTCTGAAGTAGACTACCGGCGACTCCAAGGAAGGAGGCCGAACGATGGCAACGGAATTGGCGGTTCACGAGTGTGGCTGTGCGGCCTGTCGGTCGGGCGACCATGCGGA
>CAMDRI010000059.1 GCA_945906725.1 Candidatus Kuenenia stuttgartensis
ACTCGGATAGGGCTTTCGGATTTGTTCCTGGGCATCCATGCCAATCCTCCGCTTCGTGTTGATAGTTCTACCAATTCACAACGGCGGACTCGTAAGGCGGGCAGGACTTCCTTGTCCAGAACTCTTATCTTCCCGCACGCTCTCTAAGACGAAGAAGCTGAGCGTGTGGTTGCCGATTCCGCCGAGCGATCACGGACAAGAGTTGCTGTCGTCGGAGCCGTCGACATTTCCCGACGTTGTGAAGCCGCAGATCGCCGACGAGCCGTCGTTCGGCAATCGTTTCGCTCGAATCAGGAGTTGTCCGATGCACGACGTGCGGCACTGCTCACGGCTGCACGAAAGCGACTCGTCAGCCGCTTTCGCGATAACACCTGCGTTCTTGCAAACACGTGGGACCGATTACGACCTCGTCCCGAAAGCCTCCGCGCGAGTCCCTGTCGTCCGCACGATTTACGCCGAGGCGGATGGCCAGCCGCTCCCCGAACCCGATCCAGCCAACGCCGATCAATCGACTTTCTCGTGGATGACGGCGCATCGTTTGGAGCCGGATCGCGCCGACAAATACCCCTTCTCCGATTTGGAGAGCTTGCGCGACTGGTCCGGTCGTAAGTGACCAAGGGCCGGTCAATTGTTGCAGATGCGGAAAAATCCTCGACTGAACAGTCGCATTCTCTCAGCCTGTTCGGGTACTCTGATCAACGATCTCTGGCAGGTTCCGCAGAAGGAGCGGCCCTCTCGGAACCCACCCCATTGTCCCGCCCCATGAATTTCCGGTTGAGCTTTCCGCGACGGATGCGGAGTTCGGCTACGGTCCAAAAGAAGAGGTGTCGCGATGCGTGCGCTTGGGCATCGTTTGTTAGTTGTGTGCTTGGGTTTGATCGGCTTGTCTGCTGGCTCGACGTTGTTCGCGGCCGAGACTCCGGCGACCGACTCAGTCAGCTTCGACAAGCAAGTCCGCCTGATCTTTCAGGCGAACTGCCAAGGCTGTCATCAACCTGCCAAGGCGGGCGGCCAATTTGTGATGACCGCGTTCGACAAGCTCGTCAAAGGGGGCGAGAGCGGTTCGGCCGCAGTCGCGCCCGGCAAGCCGGAGGCGAGCAACCTAATCCGACTCATCACTCCGAAGGACGGCAAGGCGGAGATGCCGAAGGGCAAAGCTCCGCTGACCGCCGCCGAAATTGAGATCATCAAAAAGTGGATCGCTCAAGGAGCGAAAGACGACACCTCCGCCGGAGCCAAGCAGCGATACGATCAAGACCACCCGCCCGAATACACTCGTCCGCCGGTTGTCACGTCGCTCGATTTTTCGCCCGACGGACAGACGCTGGCGATCTCCGGTTTCCACGAAGTCCTGTTGGCCAAGGCCGAGACCGGCGAATTGATCGGCCGGCTGGTCGGCTTGTCAGAACGGATCGAATCAGTGCGGTTCTCGCCGGACGGAGCACGGCTCGCAGTGACGGGCGGTCTCCCCGGTCGCATGGGCGAGATTCAGATTTGGGATGTCGCCACGAAAAAGCTGACGCTGTCCGTGACGGCTACGTTCGACACGGTTTACGGCGGCAGTTGGTCCTCCGACGGCAAGCTGATCGCCTTCGGCGGCGCGGACAACCTCGTCCGAGCCATCGACACAACGACCGGTCAGCAAGTCCTGCAAAACGGAGCACACACCGATTGGGTGCTCGACACCGGCTTCTCGCCGGACAATAGCCACTTGGTCTCTGTCAGCCGGGACATGACAGCGAAGCTCACCGAAGTCGGAACGCAACGGTTTGTCGACAATATTACGTCGATCACACCAGGCGCGCTCAAAGGTGGAATTCAAGCAGTCGCCTCGCTGCCGAATCGCGATGAAGTACTCGCGGGGGGATCGGACGGTGTGCCGAAGATCTATCGACTGTATCGCAAAACCGCGCGGCAAATCGGCGACGACGCCAATTTGCTGCGTTCATTGCCCGCGATGCGCGGCCGTATCTTCGGAGTCGCGACCAGCCGCGACGGATTCCGGTTTGCCGCTTCGAGTGCGCTCGACGGCAGCGGCCAGGTGTTTGTCTTCCGCTTTGACCCGGCTCAGGTCCCGGCCAACGTCCAAGCGATGCTTGCGAAGAAGTTTTCCGATCGCGCGCCTGCTGAGAAGGACGCAATTGAAAATCATTTCAAAGCAGCGGCCCTGACCGAATCGAAGGTCGAAGTCAAAGCCAATGTGTATGCCGTCGCGTTTCGACCTGACGGGAACATCGTCGCAGCGGCTGGCTCAGACGGTGTCGTGCGGTTGATCGACGCCACGACCGGACAAGTCACCAAAGAATTCATGGTCGCTCCGATCAAGCCGACGACCGGAACGCCGCCGAGCCAACTCGCGGCCAACTTCAAACCGGCGATCGAAAAACCAGAAACCGAAGCGCTGCCCGCCGGCGCGAAGGTCGTCGGACTGGAAGTCATCCCGAACACCATCAAGCTGACCAGCCCGTTTGATTACGTCCAACTGCTCGTCACGGCCAAGCTGGACAGCGGCGATCGCGTCGATGCGACCCGGCTCGCACAGACTCAGGCCGCCGCCGCAAACGTGACCGTCTCGCCAGTCGGCATCGTCCGAGCGGCCGCCGACGGCGCGACCTCGATCGTCGTGAAACTGGGCAATCAAGCGGCGACGATTCCGGTCGAAGTCACGGGCGTCGCAGCCGAGTTTCATCCCGACTTCATTCGGGACGTGAACCCGGTCCTCTCGCGAGTCGGCTGCAACGCTGGCACTTGTCACGGAGCGGTCAAAGGGAAAAACGGATTCAAACTGTCGCTGCGCGGTTACGACCCGATCTACGATGTCCGAGCGCTGACCGACGATCTGTCATCCCGCCGAGTCAACCTGGCTTCGCCCGATGACAGTTTGATGCTGCTGAAGACGACGGCCGCCGTGCCGCACATGGGCGGCCAAGTCATTCAGCCGGGCGAGCCGTATTACGAGATCGTTCGCCGTTGGGTCGCCGACGGCGTGAAGCTCGACCTCAATACGCCGCGCGTCACCAAGATTGAAGTTCTGCCGCAGAACCCGGTCGTGCAACTGATCGGAGCCAAGCAACAACTGCGAGTGCTCGCGACCTACGCCGATGGCCGAGTCCGCGACGTCACTCGCGAGGCGTTCGTCGAAAGCGGCAACACCGAAGTCGCCGCTGCCGAACGCGGGGGGCTGCTGAAGTCTCTGCGACGAGGCGAAGCCCCGATGCTGGTCCGTTACGAAGGTGCGTATGCCGCGACCACGTTGACGGTCATGGGCGATCGCACAGGATTCGTCTGGGCCGAGCCTCCAGCCAACAACAAGATCGATCAGCTTGCCGCCGCCAAATGGCAGCGGATGAAGATTCAGCCATCGGGCCTCGCGTCCGACGCCGACTTCATTCGCCGGGTTTATCTCGATTTGACCGGTCTGCCGCCGACGGTGGACGAGGTGAAGGCGTTCCTCGCGGACGCTCGCGACACGAAAGTCAAACGGGACGAACTGGTCGACAAGCTGGTCGGCTCGGACGACTACGTCGAATACTGGTCCAACAAATGGGCCGACCTGTTGCAGGTCAACGGAAAATTCCTGGCTCGCGAAGGAGCAACCTCGTTCCGCAAATGGATTCGCGACGAGGTCACTGCGAACACGCCGTACGACCAGTTCGCCAAAAAGGTCGTGACCGCGACGGGGTCCAACAAAGATGTCCCGCAGGCGGCGTACTACAAAATTCTCCGCGAAGCGACTGCGACGATGGAGAATACGACCCACCTGTTCCTCGCGATTCGCTTCAACTGCAACAAGTGCCACGACCATCCGTTCGAGCGTTGGACTCAGGACCAGTACTACGAGACGGCGGCGTACTTCGCTCAATATGGACTTGATCGCGATCCGGCCAGCGGCGATCGAAACATCGGCGGCACCGCCGTCGAAGGCGCGAAGCCGTTGTATGAAAGTGTTGTTGACCGGGCCGCTGGCGAAGTCTTGCACGAGCGAACATCGCAACCAACTCCGCCGAAGTTCCCGTACGCACTCGTCAGCCAGGTGACGCCGGCCGTTCCCGCCGCCGGACAGCCTCCGCAGCCGCGACGCCTGGAATTCGCCGACTGGTTGACCTCGAAGGACAATCCGTACTTCGCGAAAAGCTACGTCAATCGGCTCTGGGGGTACATGTTCGGCGTCGGCATCATGGAGCCGATCGACGACATCCGTGCCGGCAACCCACCGACAAATCCGGAGCTGCTCGAATATCTGACACAGGAATTCCTCGCCAACAATTTCGACGTGCGGCATGTGATGAAGCTGATTTGCAAATCGCGGACGTATCAGTTGTCGGTCGAGTCGAACCCGTTCAACGTCGACGACAAGATCAACTACTCGCACGCCCAACCGCGCCGCCTGCCAGCTGAGGTGTTGTTCGACACCGTGCATCGCGCGACGGGCACGATCACGAAGATTCCCGGAGTCGCCCCCGGTTCACGCGCCGCCGCGTTGCCCGATTCGGGGATCGAATTGCCCAGCGGCTTCTTCGCCACCTTCGGCCGACCCGTTCGTGAAAGCGCGTGCGAGTGCGAACGATCCGGCGGCTTGCAGCTCGGCCCGATCATGGCGCTCATCAGCGGTGCCACCATCGCCGAAGCGATCGCCGATCCCACCAACGAATTGACGAAGCTCGTCGCCGCTCAGCCGGATGATGCGCAGCTCGTCAATGAACTCGCGCTGCGAGTCCTCAATCGCCCAGCCGTCGACACCGAGCACAAAGCGTTCGCCGATGTGCTCAAGGAACTCGACGGAGATCACCAAAGGCTCGTGGCGTCGCTGAAGCAACGCGAAGTCGACGTTGCCACGGGCCTACCGGCGATGATGAAGAAACGAGACGAATCGATCGCTCGCACAAAGGCAGAACTCGCTGCCTACGAAGCGGAGACTGCTCCGGCTCGCACGGAGATGGAAAAGAAACGCCAGGAAGGGATCGCTGCACGGCAAGCCGACATCAAAGCCTACGACGATCGCTTGGCGGCGAAGGTCGGCGAATGGGAGAAGAAGCAGACCAGCAATGTCGAATGGATTCCGTTGCTGCCGTCATCCGCGGCCGGTTCCAAGGAAACGACGCTGAGCATCGAGTCTGATCGCTCGGTGGTCGTCGAACCCAAAGGTGCTCGCAACGCCGTGCTGACCGTGATTCTGCCGACCAATCTGCGCAACATCACCGCCTTCCGTTTGGAAGCGATCGCCAACGAAAAATTCCCGAACGGCGGCCCTGGTCGAGCCGCTGACGGCAACTTTGTGCTCAACGAATTCGAGGTCTTCGCCGCTCCTGCCGCGAAACCGGCCGAAGCCAAGAAGGTCGATCTGCACAAGCCGCTCGCCGACTTCAGCCAGGCGAACTTCGAGATCGCCAAGGCCATCAACGGCAATCCCAACGACGGCAACAAAGGCTGGGCCATCTCGCCAGCCTACGGCGTGACTCACTGGGCGACGTTCGAGTGCAAGCAAGCCATCAACATCGAAGGCGGGACCGAGTTGAAGATCGTGATACACCACAAATTCCCTCAGCCAGATTATGTGCTGGGCCGTTTCCGTATCTCGGTCGCCATCGACAAGACCGACGTCGGCCTGACGCTTGCCGACGATTACAAAGTGATCATCGCCACTCCCGCCGCTCAGCGAACGGCTCCGCAGACTGCTCTTCTCAACAAACACTTCAAAGCGGTCGATCAGGAAGTCGTCACCCTGCAAGCCGCCCTCGGAGTTGCCAATCAGCCGCTGCCGGTCGACCCGAAATTGGTCGAACTGCAAGGCAAACTGGAACTCGTCAACCAGCCCATCCCGCCAGACGGCCGGCTGTTGCAACTACAAGCTGACGTGAAAAACAGCGAGTCCCAACTCGGCAACAAGCGGCTCACTGCCGCGCAAGACGTGGTTTGGGCCTTGATTAACACACCCGCATTCCTCTTCAATCGGTGAAATTGGAAGGAATGCAAAATCGCCAACAGGCATAATCCCCCCGTTGACGATCCTTATTGAGCTGACTTTGACCTAACTCTCAGAGCTTTAAAACAAACGGAGACGACCCATGCTCTCGCTTCTTGGCCAACGTGCGAAAGATTTGTGTGATCGCCGACAGGGCATGTCGCGTCGCGATGTGCTTCGGGTTGGCGGCAGCGGCATGTTCGGACTGACGCTCGGATCAATGCTGAAGATGCAAGCTCAGGCTGAAGAGTCCAAGATCAGCGGCGGACCGGGCTGGGGCAAAGCTAAGAGCGTGGTCCTCATCTATTTGCAAGGTGGCCCGTCACACCTCGACCTGTGGGATCCGAAGCCGGAAGCTCCGGACAACGTGAAGAGCATCTTCCAGCCGATCGCCACCAAGCTGCCGGGTGTGAACTTCACCGAGATATTGCCGAAGCTCGCGCAGATCAACGATAAGTTCACGATGATCCGCTCGCTGGGCTACACGCCCAACGGCTTGTTCAACCACACGGCCGCCATCTACCAGATGATGACCGGCTACACGACCGATAAGGTCAGCGCGTCGGGTCAGCTTGAGCCTCCGAGTCCGAAGGACTTTCCGAACTTTGGCTCGAACATCATCCGCCTCAAGCCGCCGACCGAGCCGATGCTGCCGTTCGTGATGCTGCCTCGTCCGCTGCAAGAGAGCAATGTCGTCGGCAAGGGCGGCACCGCCGGGTTCCTGGGCAAAGCCTTCGACCCGTACACGCTCTACCCGGAGGGTGACGACCTCGACATGAACAAGATGGAGAAGATCAAGGTCGATGACCTTCAGCTTCGTCCAGAAGTTTTCTCCGTCCGTCTCGAACGCCGCGCGCGTTTGCGTGACACGATCAATGCCAGCATGAAGCAGATCGACGCGGCGGTGAAGGACTACAACCTCGACGCCTATTATGACCAAGCGTTGCGCTTGATCGTCTCCGGACGAGCCCGCGAAGCGTTCAATCTGTCGTCCGAAGCTCCGGAAATGCGAGCACGCTACGGCCGCACGACGTTCGGTCAAAGCTTGCTGCTGGCTCGCCGACTGGTCGAAGCCGGTACGCGCGTTGTTGAAGTCGTGTGGCCGAAGGTCGCCAACAGCGACAACCACTCGTGGGACCATCACGCCGGTCTGCCCGACCGCATGAAGAAGCAATCGGGGCCGATGCTCGACACCGGCTTGTCAGCGTTCCTCAGCGATCTCGATGAACGCGGCATGTTGAACGACACGCTTGTGCTGTGCGTCGGCGAGTTCGGCCGCAGCCCGAATCGCGGCGTCAGTACTTCCGGCAACAGCAACACGGCCGATGGCCGCGACCACTGGCCGTACTGCTACACCTGCGTCATGGCTGGTGCTGGCGTCAAACGGGGAGTCGTCTATGGCAAGAGCGACAAGACCGCCTCCAGCCAACTTGAAAACCCGGTCCATCCGATCGAGTTGCTAGCGTCGATCTATCACTCGTTCGGCATTCACCCAGAGACGATCGTCTACAACCACCTCAACCAACCGCGAGAGCTGGTGAAGGCTCAAGCCGTGACAAGCTTGTTCGCCTAACGACAATAAACGCAAAGGGCAGGTCAGTGACCTGCCCTTTCCTTTTTGGTGGAGTTCTCGGAGACCGACGCGATGTTGTCGATTCGAGACTGTTTGCCGGCTCACGATTGCCAAGGGTATTCTCGACGCGAGTTTCTGCGCGTCGGCTCACTCGGCGCGGGAGCGCTGGCGTTGCCAGGACTGTTGCAAACGAAAGCGATGGCTGGCGTCGGCGCGGACGTGTTGCGAGACAAGTCAGTCGTGCTGCTGTTTCTGCAAGGTGGGCCACCGCACATCGAATTCTTCGATCCCAAGTTGTCGGCTCCGGCGGAAATTCACAGCATCACAGGCGAAGTGCAGACCAAACTGCCAGGCATCACATTCGGAGCCACGTTTCCGAAGCTCGCCGCGATGACCGATCGGTTCACGATCGTGCGGTCGTATGGTTCGGGACAATCGGGACACACCTACGGCGAAGTCGTCAGCGGCAACAATCCGACCAAAGCTTCGATCAGTTCGATGTACGCGCGAGTCCGAGGCAACAATCATCCACGCACCGGCCTGCCGACGAACGTGCTGCTGCTTCCAGAAGCGGTTCAAGATGGACTGAAGATGGGTAGCAATTTCGAAACCGGCGCATTGCCGACGCTGACTCAGCCCGGCTCGTTCGGCCCGACGTTTGCCGCATTCAATCCGAGCGGTGGCGGCGATCTGAAACAGGACATGGAATTGGCCGTCGCGCCGGAGCGTTTCGGCGACCGCCGCGCGCTGCTGCAAGGACTCGATCTCTTGAGGCGCAGCGCGGACAGCAGCGGTCTGATATCCGGTCTCGACAATTATCAGCAGCAAGCGTTCGAGATGATCACTCGCGGTGTCGCCGAGGCGTTTGATTTGTCGAAGGAAAACGCACGGACGGTCGAGAAATACGACACTTCCAAACTGTTCCGCATGGAAGATCTGACGCGCTGGCACGACATGAAACGGGCAAGCAATCTGCTGGGCCGCCAAATGCTGTTGGCTCGGCGATTGTGCGAAGCGGGTTGCGGGTTTGTGACCGTGTCGGACTGCGGCTGGGATTATCACGCCAATGGCAACAGTCCGAAGCAGATGGCCGGCATCTATCCGATGGGTGGCCAAGTCGATCACGCCGTCAGCGCGTTTCTGGAAGACGTCCATGAACGCGGCTTGAGTGACAAGATTCTGCTGATTGTTACCGGTGAGATGGGCCGCACTCCGCGCTTGAACAACAACGGCGGTCGAGATCATTACGGCGAACTCACGCCGCTGCTGATCGCCGGCGGCGGTCTGAAGATGGGCCAAGTCATCGGCCAATCGGACAGTCAAGCTGGTCGCGCCGTCGGCGAGTCCTACCGTCCGCAACATTTGCTGGCGACGATCATGCACATTCTGTTCGACGTCGGCCGCCTGCGTCTGGAACAGAATGTTCCGCGCGAGATCATTCGCTTCGCCGAGACGAGTCAACCGATCGACCACTTGCTCGCGTAGTTGACGCTTGGCTGACGGCCGCGATTTGCAGCGAGTTTGGTACCCCAGGCGATCACTTCGCGATACCCTGCGTCGCGTTGTCTCGGCGATCTCTGCCGGAGTTGCCGTCATGTCCGTGAGTCGCCGATCATTGCTTGCGGCCGGTCTGGGAACTGGTCTGCTTGCCAATTTGGAGGTACCTGTGCCCGCTCTCGAAACTGCTGACTCGTTCGATCCGACCAGGCTGACCAAAGCCGATATTCCGACGCCGGCGTTGCTGGTCGATCTGGATGCGTTCGAGTCCAACGTCCAGTCGATGGCCGAGCATTGTCGCAAGTCCGGGCGCGGATTTCGGCCGCACGCGAAGACTCACAAGTGCCCGGAGATTGCCAAACGCCAAATGGCGGCGGGAGCGCTCGGCATCTGTTCGGCCACAGTGCGCGAAGCGGAAGCACTAGTCGCGGCGGGGATCACCGGCGTGTTACTGACCTCGCCGATCGTTGAACCGGCGAAGATCGCGAGGATGGTGTCGCTCATTCAGCAGGGCAAGGGCGTGATGCTGTCGGTCGGACATCTGCGCGAGGTGGAATTGCTGGCTGAGGCCGCCAGTGCCGCGGGTGTCGATGTCGATTTGCTCGTCGATGTGGACATCGGCGATCGCCGCACCGGCATCCTGCCGGGTCAGCCGGCACTAGAGTTGGCTCAGTTCATCGCGAAGCACAAGCGGCTGCGCGTTCGCGGAGTCCAGTCGTATGCCGGACACGCCTCGCACGTCATCGGCTTCGAGGCTCGCGAGAAGACTTCTCGCGAAGCGATGGGGAAATCGGTCGAGACGCGTGAACTGCTGAATAAAGCCGGCTTCGATGCCGCGATTCTCTCTGGCGGCAGTACCGGAACGTACAACATTGACAGCACAATTCAGGGAGTGACCGAACTGCAAGTCGGCTCGTACGTGTTCATGGATATCGACTATCGCCGCATCGGCGGCAAGACGAGCGGCGAGAACTATTCCGACTTCCAACACAGCCTGACTGTGCTGGCAACCGTCGTGAACGCGACACATCCCGACCGAGTCTCCGTCGATGCCGGCACGAAGGCGCTCGACACGACGACCAATTGGAAGCCGGAAGCGAAAGGCTGGACCGGGCTGACCTACAACCGCGGCGGTGACGAGTTTGGAATTATGACGCTGGAACCCGGCGCGAAACTGCCGCGCATCGGTGATCGCATCGAGTTCATCGTGCCGCATTGCGATCCCAACGTGAATCTCTACGATCGCATTTATGCCACTCGCGGCGACAAGGTCGAAGCCATCTGGTCGATCGCCGCGTGCCGTAGCTAATTCGAAGGACGGGCAAGAGTGCCCATCCTCCAGGAACAACATGCAACTGCAAACGCGCGAGATTGTCGGACAGCAACCGGGATCGCACTTGCTGATCACGGCCGGAGTTCACGGCGACGAGTTCGAGCCGATGGCGGCCGTACGGCGTTTGATGACGGAGATTGGTCCGCAAGCGTTGCGCGGCAAGCTGACGCTGGTTCCAGTCGTCAACGAGTCCGCATTCCGCCTGGGACGTCGCACGGGCGAGGACGGCAAAGATTTGGCTCGGACTTGTCCGGGCCGTGCGGACGGCGGTCTCACCGAGCAGGTTGCCTTCGCACTCTCGACCTTGATTCGGTCAGCGGACTTCTACATCGACTTGCACACCGGCGGGACTGCGTACACGGTACTGCCGCTCAGCGGATACTCGCTGCATCCCGATCCGAACGTGCTTGCCGTGCAGCGAAGGATGGCTCAGGTCTTCGGCCTGGATATCGTGTGGGGCACTGATCCAAATTTGGACGGCCGTTCGTTGTCGGTCGCTCGTGATGCAAACGTGCCGGCGATTTATTGCGAGTATCTCGGCGGAGGCCGCTGCGAACCCGCCGGCATCGACGCCTACGTTCGAGGCTGCCGCAACGTGATGATCGAACTCGGACTGCTCGAGGGCACGCTGGACATCCCGCGTCCACCGCTGATCATCGAAGATCGCCGGCCTGGCGCGGGACACATGCAGATAAATCACCCGTCCCCGTGCGATGGCTTTTTTGAGGCAACTGTGACGCTCGGCCAGCGAGTTCGCATCGGTGATCTGATCGGGACTGTTTGCGACGTGCTCGGCCAGCGTGTTGAGCGAATCGAATCCCGCTACGCTGGCGTAGTTATCGTATTGCAAACGTTTCCGACCGTAAGCGCCGGCGCGAGTGTCACCGTCGTGATGGAGACGCCCTCGTAACTTTTGTCACCAAGATTCATCCACCATGCGAACTAGCCGAATCAAAGCCAAGCTCAGCAAGAATCAGCCCGTCCTGTTGACGACAATTCACTACTCCGATCCGTCAATTTTCGAGATGGCCAGTCTGATGGGCTTCGACGGCATCTGGCTCGATCTGGAGCACCATCATCACAGCGTCGAGACGGCGAACACGCTGCTGCGAGCGACTCGCGTCGGTTCGTCGGACGTGATGGTCCGGCCGGCGAAATGGGAGTTCATGCGGATGGGCCGCATCCTCGAAGCGGGAGCGACCGGCATCATGTACCCGCGCTGCGACAACGCGGCGGAGGCTCGTGAAGTGGTCCGCTGGTCGAAGTTCGCTCCGCTGGGACAGCGCGGCATCGACGCCGCCAATCCCGACAACCCGTACTGCCTAATGCCGCTGGTCGAGTATCTCAAAGCGGCCAACGAGCAGACCTTCATCGTCATCCAAATCGAAGATCCCAGCGCACTGGCTCAAGTGGACGAGATCGCCGCCGTCGATGGTGTGGACATTGTCTTCTTCGGCCCCGGCGACTTCAGCATTCTCAGCGGCATCCCCGGCCAGATGAATCATGAGTTGATCAAAGACGCGATGCGAAAGGTCTCGGCCGCGTGCCAGAAGGCGGGCAAGCACTGGGGCATGCCGATCTTCAACATCGAGCATGCCCAAGAGGTTCTTGGACTCGGAGGCCGATTCCTCTGCCACAGCGCGGACATCCTGTTGCTCAAGAATGGCTTCGACGACATCCAAAAACGCTTCGCCCCGCTGGGTGTGACCAGTGAGCGGCCGAGCCTGTGATTAGGCGGCGTGTGGCGCACGCGGATCGCGTGCGTCTCCCAAAGTACAATGCTTGAAACTAGTCGCACGCGAGCCGCGTGCGCCACAAAACCTCATGGAAAACTTGCACCACAAAGTTCTGATCGTCGGCGTCGGTTCGATTGGCGAGCGGCATTTGCGATGCTTCCTGGCGACCGGTCGAGTCGAGGCACTCTTCGTCGAGGTCAACGCCACGCTGCGTCAAACGATTGCCGAACGGTACCGCGTGCCGGGCTTCGCCAGTCTCGATCAAGCGCTCGCCACCCAGCCGACGGCTGCGGTCGTGGCGGTTCCGGCACACCTGCACATCGTGATCGCCACGCAACTCGCCGAACTCGGTTTGCATCTGCTCATCGAAAAACCATTGAGCACGACAACGGACGGCATCGACCGCCTGCAACAGATTGTGCGCGACCGTAGACTCGTTGCAGGTGTCGCCTACGTCACTCGCAATCATCCCCTGCTGACCGCGATGCGGACGGCGCTGCAAGACGGACGCTGCGGACGCCCGGTCGAGTTGATCGCGGTCTCCGGCCAGCACTTCCCGACGTATCGCCCGGCTTATCGCGACATCTACTACACGAACCGAGCGACTGGTGGCGGCGCGATACAAGATGCTCTGACGCACGTCATCAACGCGGGCGAGTGGCTGCTGGGTCCGGTTGACCGCTTGGTCGCCGATGCCGCACATCAAGTGCTCGAAGGTGTCACCGTCGAGGACACCGTGCATCTGCTCGCTCGGCACGGCGGAGTCATGGCCACCTACAGTCTCAATCAGCATCAAGCTCCGAACGAGTTCACGCTGACCGTCGTCTGTGAGCGCGGCACGATCCGCTGGGAATCGCATCTCAATCGCTTGAGTTGGCTGACGGCTCCAGGAGCTGACTGGCAAGAGGAACGGATCGCTCCGCTGGAACGCGACACGCTGTTTGTGCGCCAAGCCGATCAATTTTTGACGGCCGTCGAAGAGGGTTCGTCTCCCGCATGTTCGTTGGAGGACGGCCGGCAAACGTTGCGAGTCAATCTGGCCGCGCTGGCCAGCGCCGACGGCGGCGGCTGGCAATCGACTTCGAGCTGAGTAGCCACGCTCGCCCAGAGCGTGGGGGCGTTCACGGAAAACCTACGCTCTTGGCGAGTGTTGGTTACGCCAGAATTTCATTCACGACGTGGCCGTGAACGTCGGTCAGACGCATGTCTCGGCCGCTGAAGCGGAATGTCTGCTTGGTGTGATCGACACCCAGTAAGTGCAGCATCGTGGCGTGCAAGTCGTGCATCTCCAGCCGGTTCTCGACGCACTTGTAGCCATACTCGTCGGTCTGCCCGAAGGTCATACCTCCCTTGATGCCGCCGCCGGCCATCCAGATCGAGAACGCGAACGGGTTGTGATCACGGCCGTCGCTCTCGCTCCCTTGAGCGAACGGAGTCCGACCGAACTCGCCCGACCAGACGACGAGCGTACTGTCGAGCAACCCGCGCTGCGTGAGATCGGCCAGCAGTGCAGCGATCGGTTGATCGACCGTCAATGCGTTCTTGGTGTGACCATCCTTGAGACCTTGATGCTGGTCCCAGCGATCGCCGTTGCCCCCTGGACAGGTCAACTCGATAAACCGCACGCCCCGTTCGACCATCCGCCGAGCCAGCAGGCAGGTGCGGCCGAACGTGCGTGTGTTCGCAAAGTCGGCTTGCAGTCCGTACGCCTTCTGCGTCGCCTCGGTCTCGTTCGTCAAGTCCATGAGTTGCGGCACGGCCATCTGCATCCGCGAGGCGAGTTCGTAGTTGGCGATCGCTGATTCGAGCGCATCGACCGGCCCGGTTTGCTCCAGTAGTTTGCGGTCCAACCGCCGCATCAGGTCGAGCTTCCGCTGTTGAGCGTCCGCCGTTGGCTCGGCTCGTTTGATGTTCGCGACCGGCGCATCGCCCGCGCCGAGGACGCTCGCTTGAAAGCTCGCTGGCAGGAAGCCACTGTTGAAGTTGTCCAAACCGCCCGGCGGAATCAGTCCGCCGTTGAGCACCACGAACCCTGGCAGATCCTGACACTCGGCGCCGAGTCCGTAGCCGACCCACGCCCCCATGCTCGGCCGTCCTTGCTGGCCGTGGCCGGTGTGCAGGAAGTAATTCGCATTCGTGTGCTCCGGAAACTGCGAAGTCAGCGACCTCACGACCGCCAGCTTGTCGACATGCTGCGCGACATGTGGAAACAAATCGCTGACCGGAATGCCGCTCTCGCCATACTGCTGGAACTTCCACGGGCTCGCCAGCGTATTGCCGATGTTGTTGAACTGCGTCTTCTCGATCTTCAAGCCAAACGGCTTGCCGTTCTCGGCATCGAGCCTTGGCTTCGGATCGAACGAATCGACCTGCGAGACGCCTCCATCCATGTAGAGGAAGATCACGCTCTTCGCCTGCGCATCGAAATGCGGCTTGCGTGCGGCGAACGGATTGGTCTCGCTCGTGGAAGTCGCCTCGGCACCAAACGCGGGCTCATTCAGCAGCGACGCCAATGCAACGGTCCCGAAGCCGCTGGCACACGATTGCAGCATCGCGCGTCGAGTCTGCGACTGAGTCACAAAGCGTCGGCAGTGCATGCACTCATCCTCCTCTATTATCGAGGTCACTTCACGAACACGAACTCTTTGACATTGAACAGCACATGGCAGAGGTCGGTCCAGACTTGAGCATGCTTGGACCAGCCGTCGGCGGGGAGATTGTACGACTTCGCTTGCTCTTGCAGAAACGCGAGGGCCTCAGCTTGTTCAACGGCGGTCGGCGAACGGGTCAACGCATCGAGGTACAACCGCTCGATGCGTTGCCCCGGTGTGAAGTCAGCGCTCTCCTTCAGCGTACGTTCGGCCCAGCGTTTTGACATGTCGAGGACGAACGGGTCGTTCATCAGGATCAACGCCTGAGCCGGGACATTCGAGACGTTGCGGCGGCCGATGGTCGTGAACGGGATCGGCGTATCGAACGCCAGCATCATCGGCGAAAGAAAGTTGCGATTGATCGACGTGTAGACGCTGCGTCGGCCGTCCCCGTCGAGCGGTCCGCTGGTGCCGGGACGGCCGCGACCTTGCATGAAGGAAGTCAGGTGGACCGGCACGGAGGGGCCAAATGATTTGCGATCCAAATGACCAGCGACCAGCAGCATCGAATCACGGATCGCTTCGCTTTCGAGTCGATGGATCGGGGCGCGGTGCAACCACAGATTCTGCGGGTCGACTTCATGGGTCTTCTTCGCAAGTTCCAGCGATGGTGGTTCGCTCGATTGTTGCCAAGCATTCGTCAACACAATGCGGCGAATCAGTCGCTTCAACGACCAACCGTCGGCAACGAAGGACTCCGCAAGATGGTCGAGCAATTCCGGATGCGTCGGCTCCTTGCCGAGCACTCCGAAGTTATCGACGGACTCGACGATGCCTCGTCCAAACAGGTGATGCCAGACGCGATTCACCGCCACTCGCGGGACAAACGGATTCGACTTCGCGTCGATCAGTCGCAGGGCCAACTGCAACCGTCCGCTGCCAGCTTCGTCATCGACAATGGTTTGGTCGATGCCATCCAGCACTTCGAGATTGCGTCGCGCAACCTCCGGTCCGAGGTTCTTGTGGCTGCCACGAATGAAGACGCGTTCGTTTACGGCGTTGCCATCGCAGATGGCGATGGCTCGCATCGGTTCGGGAATCTCGATGCGAGCGGTCTCGGTCGGAATATCTACCAGCGGAGCGACTTCGCCGCCGAGCGCGGTCGGTTCCCTGCCGCCGTTGCTGAACCAGATCGATTCGCACGCGATCCAGCCGTCGCCGTCGTCGATCAGTTCGATGTACGCTCGGCGGCCAAGGTGGTTTTGCAGATCGCCCGCCTGTCGATGCCAGACCCACTTGCCGTCGGTCTTGACTTCGAACGTTGTGCCGTTGAACAGCAGTCCGCTGAAGTCCATCATCTGGTAGCCGTCGAGGACTAATCGCACGCGCGCGTTCTGCCCGGCCAGCCGATACAGAATTTGCGGATGCGTGATCGTGAACGTCGGCGATCGGAGTACTCCGCGCAACCGCAGAGCGAGTTCGCCGCTGTGAACGACTCCGTGGCGATTCGGACCATCGCCAAATGCCCAACCGGTCGCAAACCAACGGACGGGCGAGGGGCGAGGGGCGAGGGGCGAGTTGTCATTGTTCACTTCACGGCGTTCGGCCGAAGGGTGTTGCAGATCGACGAACGATTTTGCAGTGAATTCCTCAATCAGCATCGTTGCGGAAGGGACTTCACGAGTCTTGGCGATCTTCGGATTCGAGGACTGTTCAGAACGTGAGCGTTTCAACTCGGCGACTGCTGCGTCGATCTTGCCATGCGGATCGAGATAGGCCGTCTGTCTGCGCGAGCTTTGCAGGAACCCGGCGAAGGCGTAGTAGTCCGATGTCCGAATCGCGTCGAACTTGTGGTCGTGACATCGGGCGCACGCGACCGTCAATCCAAGAAACGCCTTCGAGAAGACGTCCAGTTGGTTGTCGATCCGCGCGGCTTGCTCCCCTTTGGCATCGACGGGCGCGTGCTTGTCCTCGCCGAGGAACCAGAAGCCGGTGGCGAGCAGTGATTCGTTGTAGCCGTCGGTGGGGTGGGGGCGGGCGACGTAGGGTGGGTCGAGTCCACGAGACCCACCAGCGAGTTTTTCGCGGGTTTGATTGGTGGGTCTCGATGACTCGACCCACCCTACGGGGAGCAAATCCCCCGCGACGTGCTCGACGACGAAGCGGTCATACGGCACGTCGGCGTTGAGCGCACGAATCACGTAGTCGCGGTACTGGTGCGCGTGATGCAGCGGGTAATCGAATTCGTGGCCGAGCGTCTCGGCGTAGCGGACCAGATCGAGCCAATGCCGCGCCCAGCGTTCTCCGAAATGCGGCGATTCGAGCAAGCGATCCACGACGCGTGCCAGCGCTTCGCGCGTCGGCGCTTGATCGGCAACGAATTCGTCCGCCTCGGCGGGCGTTGGCGGGAGGCCGACGATCGCGAAGTAAACTCGACGCAGCAGCGTGCGACGGTCGGCTGCGGGAGCGTGCGACAAACCTCGCTCTTCGAGCTTGGACAGGAGGAATTGGTCGATGGCATTCGAGTCGCGAAACGTGGCCGGGTTCACATTCGGGTCAATCTGGAAAGGCTGACGTACCTTTGGCGGCTCGACGTGTGCAATCGGCTTCCAGGCCCAATGTTTGGCTTTGCGTTCGGCCAGTGGGAACGCATCGAGTTTAGGATCGCGTGCGGGATCGTCTTTATCGGCGCTCCACGGTGCGCCCCGTTTGACCCATTCGGACAGGATCGCGACTTCACCTTCGGGGAGACGCGACTTGGGAGGCATTTCGAAATCAACGTAGTTGATCGCTTTGACGAGCAGACTCTCGCTTGGCTTTCCCGGCACAATCGCCGCGCCGGAATCACCGCCGCGCAACACATCCGCACGCGAGGCAAGACTCAGCCCACCTTTGAGTTTTTTCGCTTCCGGCCCGTGACACTCAAAGCAGCGAGCCTCCAACAGCGGCTTCACTTTTGATTGGAAGAACTCGACCGAGGCGGCATCGAACGTCGGCGACTCTTGCGAGTCAGCCCGCTCGCGCGGCCATGCGGTCAGTGCGGCGACCGCAACACCGATCAGCAACAACAGGCGACGGGGTTTGAGCATCGTCAAGACCAGGACTCCAGCAAGCACCGAGGAGGACGGGCGCTCTTGCCCGTCCTCTCGGTTGGACGCATGGACGGGCAAGAGTGCCCATCTTCCGAAACTACTTCGCCAACTCGGCTTCAATCGCTTTGACGACTTCGTCCGAGTTCGGTTCCACGCCGGTGCGGAAGCGAGCAACGACTTCGCCCTTCTTGCTGACGAGGAATTTTTCGAAGTTCCATCGCACGGGACGGTCTTTTTCAATCGATTCTTTCGAGGTGAGTTCTTTGAACAGCGGCGCGGCCTTATCGCCGTTGACGTCCACCTTCGAGAACATGTCGAACTTCACGCCGTAGTTCTTCTTGCAGAAGGCGGCGACCTCTTCATCACTGCCTGGCTCTTGCTCGCCGAACTGATTGCAGGGGAAGCCGAGTACGGCCAAGCCCTTCTTGTTGTAAGACTCGTGCAAGGCTTCGAGCGGCTTGTACTGAGGAGTCGCTCCGCAGGCGCTGGCGACGTTGACGATCAACAGCACCTTGCCGTTGTACTTGGCGAGGTCCACTTTCTTGCCGGTCAGCGACTTCATTTCGTGCTTGAGCAGCGGCGGAATTTTCTCGGTGGGCTTCTTGTCTTCGGCCACCGCGAAGACCCCGGCGAACATCAGGGTGACAGCGAGGCAGAACAGCGAGGACAGTTTCATGGCAGGTCTCCGGGTTGGGGATGATTTGGCAGGATGCGGAACTTCAACCGCGCGAACAGCATAGCCCCGATCCAGGGGGGATCGGAAGCGGCAGCGACCGGTTATTCGCCGCTGAGTTCGTCAGTCTTCATGAACTCGCGCAGCACGACCGTCGCATAGGCTCCGGACGGGAGCGTGAATTCAAAGAGCACCCCGTCCGGTGTCGCACTGACTTGCAGGTCTTCTGGCCGTACAAGCAACGGACGCCGAGTGCCGTCGGTCAGATGACCGTAGCGGCGGAAAGCGTCGGGCGCGAGCTGCGCGGCGTCGAGCACTCGTTGCTCGCGAACCGCCGGTTCGTCTTGAGTCGGCTTCATCTTCGGGCCAAACATCGGACCGGTTGTGACTGTGTCCTGAGCGTCGAAGCGGAGCTGCTCGGCGGCGACATCCTGTGCGACGAACAGCCCGCCCGACGTGCAGACTTGCATCACGTCGCCGAGCAACACACGGTCGAGCAGTCCGTCGCGCAGCCGCTCGGCCAGTACTTGGTTGAACAGCCACGACTGCGCCGCCGACAACGCCAGACGATGCAAAAAGCGGCGTCCTGAGCGATGTCGATCGCGAGATTTTCGGGACGGTTCACTGGATGTCGCCGTTTCACTCAACAGACTCAGGCCGAGCTTCAAGGTGCTAAAGTTGTTGCCGAAACGCTGCGAGCCAAAGTAATTCGGCAGACCGCTGCGGCGCACTCGGTCGGCAATCGCGTTCCCCTTCGCCAGCGAGTCGGTCTCGCTGACATCTCGCACGAGGACTCGAAAACGATTGCCATGCAAGTGGCCCGTGCGGAGTTTGTGCCGATGTGGTGTCGCCTTCAGCAAGCGAATGCCGTCACCATCGATCGCCGGCAAGTTCGCTTCCACTCGACGCGGCACCGAGACGAATTGCCGCGTCACCGCTTGCTTGTCTTTGAGGCCGGCCGTCCCGAGTTCGCCGGGCGAGATGTCCAGCGTGCGCGACAAATGCCGAGTCAGTTCATCCGCCGACACTCCTGACTTTTCGATCCAGAGAAACAGATGCTCGCCCTCGCCGCTTGGTGCGTAGGCCGGGATCTCTTCGACGTTGAAGTCTTCCGGCCGTGCTTTGAGGGTTCCGCCAATTCCCGGCAGATCAGCGGTCAGCAGAGGACAGTCGATCGAGAGCGGCAGCGTTTCCACAAACGGGTTCGATTCGGTCATGAGTCTCTCAATCAACTCCCTCTCCCTTGGGGAGAGGGTGGCCGAAGGCCGGGTGAGGGTGACGAGTTTTGGGAGGCGTCGTTTTTGAATTTGTGAATGGCGTCGAGCATTGTCCGAGACCATTTGGCGATGATCGTCAACCGAGGATTGTGTCCCTCACCCTAGCCTTCTCCCAGGGGGAGAGGGGGCCGGGCCAGGGGCCGCACGCCAATGACATTTGCGCCGCTGGTGAGTGCTTCAGCGCGATGATAACATGGACGGCCGCTCACTGAACCTCTCGCGGCGGACTCGTTGACATCGCCGTTCTCACGTCACTTTTTGAGCACATTATGCTGAAGACTCACGCCGTTGGCATCGACTTGGGCACGACGTATTCCTGCCTCTCATACCTCAATGAACACGGCGAGCCGGTCACGCTCCCCAACCAAGAAGGGGAACTGACGACGCCGTCGATTGTCATGTTCGACGGTAAGGATGTGATCGTCGGGACCGAAGCTCTTCGCAACGCGGTGCTCAAGCCGACACATGTCGTGCAGAATTCCAAACGGTACATCGGCTCGAACAAGACTTGGACCATCGAAAAGAAGACATACACGCCGGTCGACATCGGGGCGCTCGTGCTGCGAAAGATGCTCGAAGCGGCTGCCGAGCAGATTGGTCCGATCACGCAAGCGGTCATCACCGTGCCCGCACAGTTCAGCGACTGGCAGCGGCAAGAGACGGTCGAAGCAGGCTTTCGGGCGGGCCTCAAGCGAGTTGACATCATCAACGAACCGGTGGCCGCCGCGCTATGCTATGTGCTCGGCAGCGAAGGGCTGTGGTTCACGGAATTGACCGACGAGCAACGCATTCTGGTCTACGATCTGGGCGGCGGAACATTCGACCTTTCGCTTGTGAAGTACCACAAGGACGAGGTCAAGGTTCTCGCCAGCACCGGCGACTTGAAGCTGGGCGGCATCGACTGGAACGAAGCGTTGTCGAGCGCGATCTGCGATCGGTTTGCTCGCGACTTCGGCGACGACCCGCGCACCGATCCCGAATCGATGCAGCTTCTGGCGATGGCCGTCGAGAATACGAAACGCTCGCTGACCGTTCGCCCGCGAGCCGCACTCACTTGCTCGCACGGCAAGTACCGCAAGGTCTATCAAATTGAGTTGACGGAGTTCGAGAAACTCGCGAAACCGTTGCTCGATCGCACGATCAACATCACGCGTGATTTGCAGAAGGCGTATCAATTCGGCCTCAAGGCGAGCGACACGATCCTGACCACCGGCGGTTCGTCACGCATGCCGTGCATCAAGAAGGCGCTCGGCGAGCTGGGCTTCCGCACGCTCAACACGTCGCTGTCGCCGGACCAGTCGATCTCCCACGGTGCGACCTACTACGCCGGAATGTTGTTGACCAACGCCGACTTTGCGAAGTCGATCCTCAGCCCCAAAGCGACTGCCAAGCTCCAAAAAATCAAACAGCACAGCGTCAATGCCCGCGCACTCGGCATCCTGATTCGCGACACCGGAAAAAAGACACGCATCCCGCACTACCTGATTCCAGAGAACACGGAACTCCCGGCATCGATCACGCAAACGTTCGGCACCGTCATCAAGAATCAGCGCCGAGTCAACCTGCACATCGTCGAAAGCGGCACGATCGCCGATCAGCAATTCGTGGAACTCGGCACCTGCATCGTCGAAGACTTGCCGAAGAATCTGCCGGAACAATCGCTGGTGGAAGTTACGATCACCTACAACGAGCAAGCTCGCGTGGAGGTCACTGCCAAAGACGTGACCAGCGGCAAGCAGGCTCAGACGGTGATCGTGCGACAAGAGAACCTCGTGGAGAGGCCCGCCAAAAAGACGGCCGCACCGGATGACGACGCTCAGGCCGGCTGGACGGCTCCGTCGCTGACGCCAGCCAGCAGTGGAGCCACTCCCCAAAGGCAAGCGGGGGATGTCAATTCCACGAGATCAGCACCCGCAGCAACGACACCCACGACCAAGCCGAACGCTGCAACACCCGCTCCGTCGCCAGCGAATCGGAAGCCGGTCCCACCGCCGCTCAAACCGGTTCCCGCAAGGACTCAATCCGTCGCCAGCCCAAAGTCTGCGCTGAGTGGTCCCAAGCTCGACGATGCCAATCAGCCCATCCCGCTGTGCAACGAGTGCGGCGAAGCTCTGAACTTTCGAGGCATCTGTCCGGCCTGTGGCTGGACTGCTTCCGCGAAGAAACCGGTTTCTGCCACGAATCCCGCCGTGAAGGCCGGAGCACCGAAGCCTCCGATCTCACTGCAGAAAAAACTCGCGCCTCCGATCAAGCCGGCTGCTCCCAAGCCAAAGGTGACCGACGACGATGAATTGCTGGAGATGGCACTGTCATCGATGAACAAGTCGGGGACTCCCAAGCCTCTCATGAAGAATTCGCCCGTAAAGAAAGGGGAAACCGAGTTCTGGAAGGACGACAAGTGACCCATGCAGATCGACCGCATTGACCTGTTTCACGTCGCGATGCCACTGATCTCTCCGTGGCGAACCGCCTACGGCGAGGACGCGACCATTGATTCGCTCCTCTGCCGCATGACCAGCGGTTCCGTCGAAGCCTGGGGCGAGAGTGCTCCGTTTGCCGCACCGTGTTACAGCCCGGAATGGGCGAACGGGATTTTTTCACTGTGCCGCGATTGGCTCGCGCCGCAACTGGTCGGCAAGGAGGTCACGTCCGGTGCCGACTTGCAGCAACGGTTGTCGCTCTTCAAAGGGAACTCGTTCGCGAAGGCCGCGCTCGATACGGCTTGGTGGGCGTTGCAGAGCCGCATGGAAAATCGACCGCTGCACGAGTTGCTCGGAGCAACGCGCACGGAGGCCGCTGTCGGTGCCGACTTCGGAGTGCTCGACAGCCTGGACGAATTGCTCGGCGGAATCGGCCAGGCGATTGCCGACGGATTCCCACGCATCAAATTGAAATTCCGACCGGGCTGGGATTTGCCAATGCTCGCGGCGGTGCGCAAGCAGCATCCGTCGCATCCGATTCACATCGACTGCAACAGCGGCTATCGGATCAGCGATCTGAAACTCTTCCAGCAGGCGGACGAGCTCAACTTGGCGATGTACGAGCAACCGCTCAATCATGACGACGTCGTGGATCACGCCGAACTACAACGTCAGGTCCGCACACCGGTCTGTCTCGACGAGAGCATTTACAACGTCCGCCAGGCGGAACTCGCGATCCGGCTGAAGAGCTGCCGCTTCGTCAACATCAAGCCCGGCCGCATCGGCGGTCTGACGAACGCGGTTGCCGTTCACAATCTCTGCCAGGCGGCCGGTATTCCGTGTTGGGTCGGCGGCATGCTGGAGAGTTCCGTCGGGGCGAGCCTGTGCGTTTCGCTCGCGATGCTCGACAATTTCACCTATCCGGCCGACATCTTTCCGAGCAGTCGTTTCTACCACGAAGATCTCGCCGATCCGCCGCTGGAATTGATCCGATTGCCAAATGGCACTCCGGGAGTTCGAGCGCTGTCGCAACTCCCGGAACCCAATGTCGACCGGCTTCGCAGGCTGACAGTGCAAAGCGCCGTGGTGCAATGAGTCTTGTCTAACCTGATTGCGGCCGCGTCAACATGTCAGAAACTCCCGCAACTTCGACGGCCGCACTTGCCGCTGGCAGCGTTCGCGGTTCAGCGACGCAGGCCGAGCGGATTGTGCCGCTCGATGCGCTGCGCGGCTTCGCGCTGCTGGGTATCCTGGTGATGAACATTCAGTCGTTCGCCATGATCGGCTCGGCGTACTTCAACCCAACGGCGTACGGAGATTTGACCGGAGCCAACTACGCCGTCTGGTACCTGAGCCATCTGCTGGCCGACCAAAAGATGATGACGATCTTCTCGCTGCTGTTCGGAGCCGGCATCGTCTTGATGAGTGGTCGCACTGAAATCGCCACGCGGCGTTCGGCGGGCCTGCATTACCGCCGGATGGGAGTGCTATTTGTCTTCGGGTTGTTACATGCGTACTTGCTGTGGTTCGGTGACATCCTGCATGCCTACGCGATGTGCGGGCTGGTCGCGTACCTGTTCCGCAATTTTCGACCGTGGTCACTGCTGGTTCTGGGTTTCGTTTTTCTGCTGATTGGCTCGGCGATTTCGATCGGTGCGGGCTGGGGCATGCAGATGTTGCCCCCCGAAGAAGTCGCGTCGGTGATACGTGACTTCTGGCAACCGGCACCGGACAAGATTCGCGAAGAGCTCACGGCCTATCGCAGTGGGTGGCTGACGGAAATTGCCCATCGCGCGCCGTCAGCGTTCGGCATCCAGACGTTCGTCTTCGCGGGCTTCATCGCCTGGCGAGCCGGCGGGTTGATGCTCGTGGGCATGGCTCTGTTCAAGCTGCACGTGTTCGACGCCACACTGCCGCGTCGGTTGTACCTGGCGCTGATCGGTGTGGCCTTGCTGTTGGGCCTGCCCACAATCGCGCTGGGCATTCACCGCAACTTCGCCTCGGGTTGGGCCGGCAATTATTCGATCTTCGCCGGAGCACAGTACAACTACTGGGGCAGCCTGTTGGTCAGCGGCGGCTGGATCGGCGCCGTGATGCTGGCCTGCCGAAACGAGCGACTGCTGCCGCTGACTCGACGATTGGCCGCCGTCGGCCAGATGGCTCTGACCAATTATCTGCTGCACAGTCTGATCTGCACGACGCTGTTCTACGGCCGAGGTTTTGGTCTGTTTGGTCAAGTCGAACGAGTCGGGCAGTTCGGCATCGTGGTTGCCATCTGGACGTTTCAACTGATCGTCTCGGCGCTGTGGTTGCAGCGCTATCGTTTCGGTCCGGCCGAGTGGCTGTGGCGCTCGCTGAGCTACGTCAAATGGCAACCGATGCGACAGCAGTGACTCGGCAAGTCAGATCGTCGTGTCAGAGTCGCTTCGATCCGCCGCGGATTCGGATCATTCCTCAGCCACCTCGAACCCGTGCTTGCGCAGCGACACGGCGGCTTCAGCGAACGTCACGAGACTGCGCAGCGGACGAAAACCAGGCTGGGGATCATCGAGCAAAGCGCGGGAGGCGCACGCCAAGTCGTCGGTCGAACGTCATCGAACTGAGCGGACATGGCTTGTGTCTCAGGGCTTGGTCGGTAGGACAACGATTTGGATTTCGCGCGGCAGTGTTGCCTTTGCCGATAAACGCCATCACGAGCTTCAGCGAGACCGAGTCGTCGGCGATCGTCGATGTCCTGGGCAGGACGTATCCGAATCGTGCCCCGAAGTGACGATCATTTCTGAATCCGCGCTCGGCGCTGGTCCTCGTCTTACGCACTCCGCGCATTCCGGCACGACCGCAACGGAATCCCCAACCGCTTGGCTCAACCGTCGAGTCTCACTTCAATTCCTTGATGCGGATGCGGCGGTATTCCATCTGGCCGCGGTCGGCTTCGAGACCGATGGGGCCGGTGGTCGGCAACTCGTTAGGGAATTTCAGTTCCTCGCCGTTGCAGGTACAGGTCGCGACTTTGCCTTTGATGAGGACTTCGATTTCGTTCCAGTCCTGCGGCTTGTACTTTTTCAAATCTTTGTACGGGCCCGCCACCAGGTAGTCGCGGCATTGAAGCTGTGGCTTGCGAAGGAAGATGCCGCTGTCGGCGTTCACTTCAGCGCGGAATTCCAGTTTCAAGTGGAAGTCGTGAGGGAACTCTCTCGTGGTCCACATCTGAGCTAGTCCCTTGCCGGGATTCACGACGATGTGACCGTCACGCGCGGTGTAGCGGCTGTCGCTGGCGTGCTGCATTCCTTTGAACTCGGGACCGTTCGCGTAGTGCCAGCCGGACAGGTCAGTGCCATTGAGCAGCATCTCGAAACCCGGTTCCAGCACAAACGCGCTCTCGGTTTGAGATGGCAGGACCATGATGCAAGAGGGACTGGTGATCGCGATCGGTTCGCCGACAGACTTCAGGCCACCGGTTTGCGAGTCGATCCTAAACGTCGCGACGTTGTTCCCCGGCATGTTCGCGCACAGCAGCAATTCGCCGCCAGGCATAATCGCCAGATTCTGCGGACCTTTGCCGAGGCTCGGTTCGATGCCGATCAGCGTGAGCTTGCCGTCATCGCCGATGCGGTACGCGGCGATGCTGTCGTGCCCACGATTTGTGCCGTACAGGAAACGGCCGTTGGGAGTAATCTTCAGATCGGCGCAGTGGCTTGTCCCTTTGAAGTCTGGCGGCACGGTCGAAATTGTTTGTGTCTCAGTGAGCTTGCCCGCTTGAGAGTCGTAGTCAAACACAGTCACCGAATTGCTGAGTTCGTTGATGACGTAGACTCGTTTGCCGTTCGGGTGGAACGTCAGATGCCGAGGCCCCGCTCCGGCGGGCGATTTGGCGAACGGCGGATCGTTGGGAGTCAGCTTCGACGTCTTCGCATCCAGCCGATAGCTGAGGACTTGATCGAGTCCCAAATCCGCCGCGAACACAAACCGATTGTCCGGGCTGACGACGATGCAGTGCGCGTGCGGTTCCTTCTGTCGCGAGGGATCGACACTCGATCCTGTGTGCTGGACGAAGGACGCCGCCTCGCCAAGCGAACCATCCGCCTGCACCGGCAGCGACGCCACGCTGCCAGTGGAATAGTTCGCGACCAGCACCGTCTTGCCCGTCGCATCGACGTCCAGTGAACAGGCCGCTGTGCCGAGAGCCGATTGCCGGTTCAGGAGTTTCAACCGGCCGGTTCGTCCCTCGATCTGATAGGCGGCGATCTGTTCGTTCTCCTTGCCGCCGAAATTTTTCGCATGAATCGAATACAGAAACTTCTGGTTCTTTGACACCGCCAGGAAGAACGGGTTCTCAACGCCGGTTGTCTGATGCAGCGGCTTGAGTTGGCCGGCTTTCGACTCCAACTGAAAGGCGTGAATACTCCCCTTATCACCGGCCGCGAAAGCCGAGATGAAAACCAGCGGTTCGTCCGCATTCACTGTCGGAAGTGTGTTGCTCAACATCGCACCTACCAAAATGGAAAACAGAGATCGCACCAAGTTGCCGTTCATGGGTTGCTCCAAAACTCCGAGTGTCGAGACCTGTCCGCTTCAAAGGGTCGTCACCGTAGAAGGTCGAGCCCGTCGTATCAACCAGCCCGACGCGCCAGCGAGCGATTTTCTTCGATCGACCACTTGCTGGCGCGTCGTGCTGGAATTGAGCGTCAGTAGAGTTTTTCACGGTAAGCCTTGTCGATCATCTCGTTGAGTTCGCCAACCGGCGTCGTCAGGCAGAGTTGATCGACGAGCATTTGTCCGAGCGTTGGCATTTGATCGGGCATCAACCGGTAGTCTTCAGCCCAGAGTTTCGACCGCCTCAAAGCCTTCGCGCAATGTAGAAACGCTTCACGCACTTCGATCAGAAGTCCGCTCCGTGGCGTCTTCCCGCCGACCGCGCATTCGTCGAGCAATTCCGAACGCAACACGACTCGTGCGACGCCGCTCACTCGCATCGTCTCGTCGATTCCGGGAATCAGAAACAGCAAACCGACGTGCGGGTTGTCGATCAGGTTCCTCAGCGAGTCGATGCGATTGTTCCCCAACCGGTCGGGCACAAACAGCGTCTGATCATCCAGCACGCGGACGAATCCTGGAGCGTCGCCGCGCGGCGAAATGTCCGCCGAGCCGTCCGCCGCTGCACTCGACAAACACAAAAACGGCGACCGCTCGATGAAGTAGCGGCAGTGCTCATCGAGTCGATGCAGGCACTTGCGAGCCGCAATCTCGGACGGTGGGCCGTACAAGGCCCGCAACTCAATTTCGCTGTCGGCAACTTCGATTACTCGCTCGCCGTAGGTCTCGGTTTTCATTTCGGATGTCCCTGGTTGAAATCGGCTGGACCGATCGCCTTCGCATACGGATCGAGCACTATTTTGTGGGGATTGAACCGATTCTCGTCCGACGGGATGTAATCGCCGCTCATCTAATAGCCGTGATGCTGGCCGGGCCGCACATCGGGCAGATAGCCGTGCTAAACCTGATCGGTCTGCTCCAGCAACTCGATGCGGCGCGACTCCTACTTGGAGTCTGGCGAGTCGAGCAAGCACAATTCGACTTTCTTGGCGTACTGCGAAAACAGAGCAAAATTGACTCCCGATCCATCGCACTTCGCTCGCCAGTGGCGACGGCTTCCCTGGCCAAACTCTCATGCCCGCTCTTCCTCACGATGGCGATGACTCTGTTCGGCCAGACGAGCTCCCAACACCGACGGTGCTGCCACGAAGAGGGATAGTGGGGGAGAGAGCTTCTCGACAAGTCTGCGTGGCCCGCCCATCTTCACGGCCATTGACGAGCGTTCCGTCTTTCCCTCGCCAGTCGATCGAGATTCTGCGTCGGCGCGTTGCCGCCATGAAACGCGACGTCCGTCCAGCCGAGGTCATCGGCGATGATGAAGACGATGTTCGGCTTGGCCACCGGCGATTTGTCATCAGCGAACTCCACATTCAACGCCGCCAGCCACAGGACACCGAACCAAAGCCATCGAAGATAGAAGATAGAGGTTGGTTCTTTTCATACTCGGCCTTCCGGTATCCTGGAGTGCGGAGTAGCGGGGTTTGCACTGGCCTGATGCTCGCTTTTGAGTGAGAAAACAACAACCTGGCGAGTACCAACGTGCGTTGCGGTCGCTGGATTAGAAGGGTTGTTCCATGTCGCGGTTCTCTCTGTTCGCATCGTTGGTTTCTCTGGTTGGATTCGTCGTCGTTGTGTCGGCGCATCCCGACAAGTCGGCCGATGAGCCGACATTGGAACGGCGATTCGCCGGCGACGTGTTGCCATTCGTCAAAAGTCACTGCTTGACTTGTCACGGGACCGACAAGCAGGAAGGGAAACTCGATCTGAGCGGCGATTCGTCGATTGCGGCGGTCGTCAAGAATCATCGGGTCTGGGATCTCGTGCTGGAACGACTCGAAGCCGGCGAGATGCCGCCCAAGAAAGCTTTGCGACAGCCGACTCCGCACGAACGAAAGCTTGTCAGCGAATGGATCAACGAACTTCGTGACCACGAAGCTCGCAGACACGCGGGCGATCCAGGGCCGGTGCTGGCTCGGCGACTGAGCAATGCCGAGTTCGACAACACGATCCGCGACTTGACCGGCATCGACATCCGGCCGACTCGCGAGTTCCCGGTCGATCCGGCCAACGAAGCGGGTTTCGACAACTCCGGCGAATCGCTGACGATGTCACCGGCGCTCGTGAAGAAATATCTGACAGCTGCCCGACTGGTCGCGGATCACCTCGTGCTCAAGCCAGAGGGTTTCGTCTTCGCGCCGCATCCCGCCGTGACCGAGACCGACCGCGACAAATTTTGCGTGCAGCGAATTGTTGATTTCTACCAGCGGCACAACGTCGATCTCGCCGACTACTTCTTCGCCGCGTGGCAAATCCAGCACCGTCAAGCGCTCGGCAAGTGGGATACGTCGTTGAACGACTTCGCCGACGAGGGACGGCTGAGTGCCAAGTATCTGGAAACAATTTTTTCGGTGATGACGACGGGAACCGCTGTCGGTCCGCTGGGAGAAATCCAAACCGAATGGCGCAAGCTGAAGAAGCCAGGCGATGTAGAGGACGTCAGGCCCCACTCGAATCCGCGCACCGAAAACGTCGGGGGGGCGAAACCTGCTGGCTCGTTATTTGTGTCGCCGGAACGCGCCGAAGTTCGCCGCGAATGCGAACGGTTACGCGACGTCGTCATTAAACTACGAAAGGAACTCGACAAGCCGGTGGAAAAACTGCACGTCAAGGGACAGTCCGACGGCAGTCAGCCGCTGGTGTTGTGGTGGAATAGAAAACTCGCAGCTCAACGCCAGCACTATTCCAGCGACGGCAAAGATCCGGCACTCGATTTGGCACGCCACCATTTCTGTAGTGTGTTTCCGAATGCGTTCGCCATCACCAGTCGTGGGCACTACGCCGACGCAAAACTGGGAGCCGACGTGCGACTGTTGACGGCCGGTTTTCATCTAATCCCACATTTCCCAGATGACTTCCCTCGCCTTGGCATGCGATTTGCGCCACACACCTGAAAAACAGGGGTTTGCTGCCAAGATGTGTCAAGGTGATAGGGGAACCCAATGGGTGACGCGAAAAACGAGGATTTGCGGGTCGGTTTTGA
>CAMDRI010000060.1 GCA_945906725.1 Candidatus Kuenenia stuttgartensis
ACTCGGATAGGGCTTTCGGATTTGTTCCTGGGCATCCATGCCAATCCTCCGCTTCGTGTTGATAGTTCTACCAATTCACAACGGCGGACTCGTAAGGCGGGCAGGACTTCCTTGTCCAGAACTCTTATCTTCCCGCACGCTCTCTGAGCAGGCTTCGCCCTTGACGTTGCTGCTCTATTGTGGCAACGAGAGTCACAACGATGTTGGCCGACTTTTCAACCGGCTGAAGAATCGATCGCTATTGATTGGCCAGCATGGAGTCGTGCTGGATCAACTCGCATCGTTCGAGGAGTTGTTTGATCGTGGGATCTTTGAGGCGATATTGCTGCAACAGTGCGGCCTCCATCTTTAGAAGATGATAGTTTCGTTCGTAGAGGCGGATGGCGGACTCGACGACGTTGATATTGCCACCACGAATTTCGAGCGTAGCCGGCTCGGCCAGTCGCGACTTCACCGCTCTCAGCAAGTCCGGCCATTGTGCGTTGTTGTACAAGTCCGCCCATGTGCGAGTTTCGTAGCCCTTCATCGCGTCCGAGTTGTTGGGGGCTTTTTCGATGGTCGGCAATTCGGACGCAGCGGATGGCCCCATGCGAGCCAACGCCACAGCGGCGACGAAATCGAACGTGTTTCGGCGCTAGGAACGGAACGGTCCCAGCCAGCCATCGAACCGTTGATCGAGGCAGAGGTCATGATCGCTTAATAGTTCGAGTAAAACGGCCGCGTCAGGTCGCTGGCGTCCTCTGCGGACAATCCTTGACGGCGTCTCCAGTGAAAGACCAGCGGGCCGTACAACTCCGTCAGCCGCCGCCAAGCTTCCGGATCGCGCTGACGCAAACGGCTCAGCCAACTGGTTTAGGTCTTGCTAGCAGAGGGTGATGGAGAAAGGCTCATGGAGTCGGATGGAATTGAGAATTGCAAATCTCGAATTGAAGGACAGCAATCGCACGAGTGGCAAGGCTCGATTGGCCGGGCTACCGTATCGCCCCTTGTTGCTCGATTCCAGAGGCTGTTAAATTTTGGAGCTGTCCCATGAGTCGCGCCGATGACCTGGCTCTCGTTCACGAGTACACGCAGAGCGAAAGCCTCATCAAGCACATGCTAGCGGTCGAGGCGGCGATGCGGGCGTACGCTCGGAAATTCGGCGAGGACGAGGACAAGTGGGGCACGGTCGGCCTGCTGCACGACTTCGATTACGAACGCTGGCCGAATCCGCCCGATCATCCGCTGCAAGGCGCGCGAATTATGAAGGAGCGCGGGTACTCGGACGAAATCATCTACGCGATCAAGTCGCACGCCAGCTACCTGCCGGATTGCCCGCGCGTGTCGCAACTCGATAAAGCACTGTTCGCGTGCGATGAACTGTGTGGCTTCATCACCGCCTGCGCGCTGGTGCGCCCGAATCGGCTCGAAGAACTCGAACCGAAAAGCGTCCGCAAAAAGATGAAACAAGCGTCGTTCGCGGCAGCGGTCCACCGCGAAGACATCACCGATGGCGCGGCCAATCTGAGTGTGGACTTGGACGAGCACATCGCGTTTTGCATTGCAGCTCTGCGCGAAATCGCGGCCGATTTGGGGTTGTTGCCGATGCTGGCAGAGAAATAACCCGCAGCGTCAGCGAGGGCGAACGTTCCAAAAAGCGTCAATTTCAAGTCTCTCGGAGCGTACGCCCTCGCTGACGCTTCGGGTTGGCAGGACGACAATCCGTGTTGCCTCATTTCGGAATCGTCAGCTACAAGCCCACCCCTTCGTCAGGCAATCCGCCTGCGGCGGACCAACCTCCAACACAAAGCAGGTTTCTCAGGATGGGAAAACCCCCATTCACGTTGTTGCTGACCTGTGCCGGTCGCAAGGTTTCGCTGGTGAATCAATTTCGCCAGGCGTTTGAACTGGCAACGAAGCTCGGCGGGGTCGGGCCGTTGACCGTGCAGTGCTTCGTGGGTGAACAGGCCGATTCCGCGATCCATTTCACCGAGATCAATCCGCGCGTCGGTGGCGGTCTGCTGCTGTCGATCGCGGCGGGTGCCAACTACCCGAAACAGATTATCCGCATGGCGCTAGGTCAGCCGATCGAGCCGTGTGTCGGCGATTTTGCCGACGAGTTTTACATGTTCCGTTACGAGGAGGGGGTGTATGTCCCCGGAGCGAATCTCGCGGACATCCCCTGTCTGCACGAAGTCACTCAGTGCCGTACTGCTTGATCTCGACGACACGCTGTACCCGGAGCGGGACTTCGCTCGCGGCGGCTTTCGAGCAGCGGCAGCGGTGTTGGCTGAGCGACTACAACGATCCTCGGACAAATTGTTTGAGTCGCTGTGGCAGTCATTTGAGCGCGGAGTCCGCGGTTCAATCTTCGATACTGTTCTCGCGGAGTTGAATGTGCCACACGACGACGCGCTGATTGCCGAACTGGTCCGAGCGTACCGTTCACACGATCCGCAACTGACGCTCTTCGAAGATGCGGATCGACTGATCGAAGTCCTTTGTCCGCGATACGGACTGGGCCTGCTGACCGACGGGCCGGCGGACGTGCAGCGGCGGAAGGTGAAGGCGCTCGGCCTGCAAAGTCGCGTTGAAGCGATCGTCTACTCCGACGACTTCGGCCGCGAGCACTGGAAGCCGTCGCCGATTCCGTACCTGGAACTGCTCCGCAAAATGCACGTCGATCCGTCACATGCGGTCTACGTCGGCGACAACCCGAAGAAGGATTTCATCGGAGCGCGTCGGCTCGGCCTGCAAACCGTTCGCATCCGCCGGCTCAACACCGAGCACGGACACGTCGAACCCTCACACAACTTTGAAGCCGATCACGAAATTGCATCCCTCGATGCCCTTCCCGAATGGCTTGTCGCCAACGAACGATCCAACCGACACGCGGCGTGACTCAAGTCCTTGCAAGGGTACGACGAATTGAAGGAGACGACGAATCAGGCGTACGATTCCTCGTCTCCTTCAATTCGTCGTACTCTTCTTTCCAATCAACAATTTGAAATGACAACTCATCCAATTCCTCGCCGACCGCGACTCGCCTACGTCACGACGCACGCCATCAGTGCCGAGAATCTGATGAACGGCCAGCTGACGTTTCTGCGCGAGCGCGGGTTCGACATCACCGTGATCGCCGCGCCCAGCGAGTCGCTCGACGTTGTGCGCGATCGCGAACAAGTCGCCACGATTCCGATCTCGATCGAGCGGGAGATTTCTCCGGTCGCCGATGCGCGAACGCTCTCGCGATTGTGTGTCATCCTCCGCAAGCTGCGGCCGGACATCGTCAATGCGGGGACTCCGAAGGCCGGGCTGCTGGGCATGATCGCCGCGAGATTAACGGGTGTGCCGGTACGGTTTTACACGCTGCGCGGGCTGCGGCTGGAAACGACATCGGGGTTCAAACAGCGATTGCTCACCACGACCGAACGCATCGCGGCGAGCTGTGCTCATCAAGTGATCTGCGTCGGCGACAGCTTGCAACAAGAGTTCATCCGTCGCCGACTGGTCGCGGCGGACAAGACGATTGTGCTGCGACACGGCTCGTCGAACGGCGTCAGGGCCGAACGGTTTCAGTACTCGGCCGAGCAGTTCGCACAGATCGAAACACTGCGGGCATCGCTGAGGATTCCGACCGGAGTGCCGGTGCTGGGATTTGTTGGCCGTCTCACTCGCGACAAAGGGATCGTCGATTTGCACTCGGCATTCACGCAGTTGCTGTCCGAATTCCCCGACCTGCATCTCGTCCTGATCGGGTGGCCTGAAGAAGGCGACCCTGTGCCGTCGGCGGTTTGGCAGAGCATTCAAAACCATCCGCAGATCATTCGCACTGGCGCGATCAAAGATCCGTCGCTGCATTACGGTCTGTTCGACGTCTTCGTCTTCCCGTCGTACCGCGAGGGTTTTCCAAACGTCCCGATGGAGGCGGCGGCGGCCGGAGTTCCCGTCGTCGGCTATTCGGCAACCGGAACGCTGGATGCAGTCGTCAATGGAGTCACGGGAACTCTAGTGCCGTTGCACGACACAACCTCACTGACGGCGGCGACCGCCGAGTATCTGCTCAATCCGCTGATGCGTCACCGACATGGCGAAGCGGGACGACGCCGAGCTTTGACAGACTTCCGTAGCGAAGACATCTGGCAATCACTCGCCGATTTGTACGGCCATTGGCTGAGTGAGCGCGGATTGCCGTTACCGAATCCGTCGAGCGAAAAGAAAGTCCCAATTCGGAAGGCGGCGTGAAGCACACTCGGATGAAACACGGCATGAATTGGTTCGCACACCCATATCGATCATTCGGAAAACGCCTGTTGGACCTGTGCGTTTCGGTGCCGACGTTGTTGGCGGTTGTTCCGTTGTTCGCTGCGATCGCGGCGGCGATCAAGCTGACGTCTCGCGGCCCCGTCTTCTTCGTGCAGGAGCGGTTGGGCCGCGACGGGCAGACGTTTCGGACGTTCAAGTTTCGGACGATGACCGATCGGCAGCGGACGTCGCATCAGGAAATCTTCGGCAAGGCGGACGAGGTCACGGCGGTTGGATTCTGGCTGCGACGATTCAAGCTCGACGAACTGCCGCAGTTGTGGAACATCGTCAACGGGGACATGTCGCTGGTCGGCCCGCGACCGGCGCTTCCGGCTCAGTTGGCCGAATACACCGAACACGCGCGGCGGCGTTTGATGGTTCGGCCGGGACTCACGGGACTGGCGCAGGTCCACGGCAACATTTTTTTGACTTGGCCGGAGCGCTGGGTTTACGACGCGGAATACGTTTCGCGTGTCTCGTTGGCGCTCGACGTGTGGATCATCGGCCGCACGGTTGCCGTCGTGGCGCTCGGCGAAGAACGGTTCCTGAAAAAGCCGACGCCGCCGGACGAGCAGGCGGCTCGTCGAGCGGCGTAAGTAGACCGGTCACTCCGTGACCGGAACCTTCGAGTCACGGAGTGAGTCGACTACTTTTCGATCACGACTTCTCTGGCTCCTCCGGGTCGATCTGATACGTCGTATCACCGAGGTTGACCAGCACTGGCTCGTCGAAGGCGATGTACTTCGCCAGCGCGGCGTGCTTGGCGGCGAGGTCGAAATAATCGCGGCTGAACTGGTGGACGCGAATCGCTTTCTTGGCCTGCTCGTCGGTGACGGTGGAGTCTTGCCATTGATTGTTCTTACGGAAGAACGATTTCTGGCCGACTTGGCGGAGATTCGACTCGGAATCCGGGCGTTTGGCGGTGTCATCCGATGCACCGGCAAGACTCGCTCCGCGGTTCCGGCTGAGGCTCGTCGTTGGTCCCGACTGCGGTGCGGCGGAGTTTGCAACGGGCGGCAGCCCACCACCAGCGCCACCGGCCGGGGCGTTCTGGGCGGCTTGTAATCGACCTTTGAATAATCGCTGCTCGAAGCCTGCGACACCGTCGGCCTTTTCGAGTTCTCGTCTCGCAACGCCACTGGCGCGAATCGTGTTGCTGACATCGGCGAGACGGACGTTTTCGTCGGCCAGGAAGCTCGTGTACGGGGTCAGGATGCCGTGCTGGATCGAAAGCCGCACGAGTTCATCAACCAATTCTTGGTTCTGTCCGCGCAGGTCGAGTTCGTCGATGATCTCGCCGACCCGGCGGGTCGCCCACAACTTCTCGACGAAGCCGAAGGTCTCGTCGTTCGACTTGGCGACAAAGTTGGCGGGGAAGGCGAACGTCTTCTTTTCGTCGGCCGCGACGCCAGTCAGTGTGACCTTCGCGGCTCCGGCTTGGCGATAGCGGCCGACCCAGACGAACTGCTCCCCTTGGAACAGGTCGGTCAGTTGTCGCGGGTAGGTGCGGCTGATGAGCGGAGTGGTCGAGGCGGGGACGACGGCGTCGATGTCGACGTTGAGCGCGATGTTAGTCAGCACAGGGGAACCGATCTTGCGGTACAGCGAGGCGACCGACGCTTCGATGTTCTCGCTCGGTCGAACGTAGACTGACTGGCCGCGATGATCTCGCGAGAGGCGGTCGAGCAACCGGCTGTTGACATCGAAGCCGACTCCGAAATTGAAGACACGAGCGTTGACCTTGTTGGTCTCCTTGGCCTTCGCGGCGATCCGCTGCTCGTTGAGTTCGCCGACCGTCGGGATGCCGTCGGTCAGGAACAGGACGTAGTTGGGCCGCTTCGGATCGGTCAGTTGATTGAGCGCGGACTGCAAGGCACCGTCGATGTTTGTGCTGCCACCGGCGTAAAGGCCGTCGGCGAAGCCGAGCGCGGCTTTGATCGTGGTTTCGTCGGCGCGTTGCAGTTCGGGGCGGAAACTCTCGACCGCCGAGTCGTAGACGACGACGTTGAAGTTGTCCTCCGGCCGCAGTTGTTGGATGAGGAACTTGAGTGCTCCGCGAGCCTGCTCGAACTTCTGACCCGTCATGCTGCCGCTGCGGTCGATGACGAAGACGCAGGTCTTTGGCAGCGGTTTCGCATCCGGCCGGACGTCGGGCGTCGCGAGCATCAGAAAGTAGCCGTCTTCCGAATCCTTGGGCCGATAACTGAGCACACTCATGCCGACGGCTCCTCGTTCGGTGCCGAACAGCAGGCGGAAGTCATCAGGATTAGAAACGTGATTCAGCGCCAGCTTGCAGACGGCGTGTGTGCTGTCCGGGCGAGACAGTTCGATCGTGTGCGTCGGGCTGTAGACCGCTTTCAATGGCTCGGTGCTTTCGACGCGGACGGTGACGTTCAGCGATTCGATCGGATGATGCGCGTGCTTGTGAGTCCCAATCGGGAGTATCAGATCGGTCAGACCGCTTTCGCTGCCGAGCAATTGCTGGTAGCGAATCTCGACCTTCCGTTCGGCCTGCGGCGGCACGGGGAAGACGCTCGTCTGGAACAGCCCTTGGTCTAGGTATTCGAGTAGCGCGGGGTCTTTTCGCTGGCGGACGATCGATTCGTAGATTGCGCGGGCCTCTTCCTTCTTCATTAGCTTGCCGGCGAGTTCCTTGCCGTCGACCAGCAACGTGAGCTGGCTGACGGCCGCGTTCTCCGGCATCGGGAAGAGCAGTTGGGCTTCGAGCACTTGGCTGCTGACGTTTTGGAACACTTGCGAGAGCTGCACCGTCGCGATTTGATCTTTGACCGTCACGTTCATGTCCACCGACCGGACTTTGTAGGCCGATGGGGGTGGCACGGGACGATTCACGACCGGCGGCCGGATGATGCGGACTCCGTGGGCAATGATGACCACTTGAGCTTGAGCGAGGTTGGCAAACAGGACCGCGAAGGCGGCGACGACGAAAGTCCAAAATCCTCGCTGCATGGCAATTGCTCCTTGTCCGGGTCCGTGAGCCGAAGGCAAATCTGGCGGTTCGACAGGTGGTGATCGGCCGAAGTTCCCAGAAATTTCGGCGGCTTGCTGGGCTCGGAAGGCAGGTCTACACTCGCGCGGTAGGTTTTCAAGACGAGTTTTTCAGCCCAGCGGAGCGATGTGACGTGGAGATTTCGGTCAACGGAGAGCCTCGGCAGGTCGAGGCGGGCTGCACGGTGGCGACGCTGCTGGAGGAGTTGAAATTGCAGCCGCGCTATCTGGCGGTTGAGCGGAATCAGGAGTTGGTTCCGCGAGCAACTCATGCGGCTTGCGTGCTTCAGCCGGGGGATTGCGTCGAGATCGTCACCTTGGTCGGTGGCGGCTGACCAGACGTGTGCACCCGGGCTACTGCTGATGGCTCGCGGGGTGGATTGTATTGAGCGTTGAAAGGTGGGCGAGGTAGCGCGAATTGACCTCCGGCAACGTGTCGCGCAACGCCACGCTCAGTGGGGCAGGGTGCGGATTCTCTCGCAGTTCTTGCAGATGATTCAGCAGCACTTCGCGCGAGTCGTCGGAGTTGTGCAGTAGGAAATGGACCCAGGCCCAGGACTCTTGGTAGTCGGCTCGCTGCATTTGGATGACGTCTTGCAGGGACTCCAGGCGATCGAGGTCTGGCTCCCAATTGTTGGCAATGGCGATGCCGAGCTTTCTCGCGTATTCGCGATTGACGTTGTTGGGCGTGGAGCGTGGCAGTTCGAAGTATTCGGCCAAGCCTTCGTCCAGCCACAACGGGACGTCTTTGAGCTGCGCGTGCAGCAGGCCGTGGGTGAACTCGTGCCGCAGGTCTTCCTGGATGCTATCACCCCAGAAAGTGTAGACCGCCAATTCGCGCGGTGTGCCGACGAAGTAGGCTCGGCGAGGGGGCAGGCCGGGGTATGTCTTGTCGAGGTATTGCTGATACTTCGCCTTGTCCCCAAAGACATAGACGACGACGTCGCGGCCTTCGAGCGGCAGTTGCAATTCGTGAGCGACGTCCTTTCGCAGTTGGATCAAGTCTTGAATCAGCGGATGGTCGAGCTTCAGCTTCATGTCGCTGATGACCTGCAACTGCTCGGCGCGCACCGAATGCTCGGTGGGAAGCTGTGCGGTGTCGTGCCGGGTGGTGCGGCAGCCGATCGCGAGAGCGATCACAATCAGGAAAGACAAACCGGGGAACCGAGAACCGAGAACCGAGAATGTGGAATGACAGCGGTGGCACTCTGCGCTGTTCATTCCTCATTCTCCGTTCTCCGGTTTCCCGGTTCCGCTGTGGTTATTCTCGCTCGAACTTCGGCAACTCGAGTGACGTGTCATCGTCTCGCGGCGGGGCCTCGCCAAAGGTCTTGTCCATCCAGCGAGTCGTGACCGACTTGCGGACAAGATCGGCTCGGCCGGTCAGCACCAGGGCCTTGACCAACTGAGTGTGCTTCGTCCATTCGGCGGTGTCCCATTCGCGGACATCGACGTAGGCATCGGTCAGTGAGGCGCTGGGCTTGGGTACGAAAACCCAATCGTCCTTGGTCCGAACGACATGAAACTTGAAGGCGATAAACATGGCGGCCGCTCCAAGCAGCACACCGAACGCCATGGCAAACAGCCGTCGCATGAGTTCCCTCTCTTCGCTGGCGACCGGAATCCGGGGCGGGGTTGTCCCAAATTCCCCGATTTGCCACAAGACGGACAGGCCGCAACTTCTTGATGCGTTTGCCGACTCCGGCTAAGCTGCGACCGACGTTGCCGGAGGGAAGCGCATTGATCGAGTGCCAATCCGGCGTTTTAATTTTTATGAACCCAACCCAGGCTATTACCCCACCGGCATGCCCAAGAATTCTGACATCCGCATCAAGGAGGCGGTTTGCTCCTTTGAACCGATCACCTTTCGCGCCCCCGTGAAGTTCGGTGGTCGAGTTGTCACTAAGGCCGTCCTCATCAATGTCGAGGTCGTCGTCGAGACGAAATCGGGGAAATATGCCACGGGGCTGGGTAGTATGCCGGTCGGCAATGTCTGGGCGTGGCCGTCGGACAAGGTCAGCCCCGATGACGCCGAGAAGGCAATGATGGACTTCGGCGAGCGCGTCTGCGATCTCGCGATGCTGTTCCCGGATTACTCCGACCCGATCGACATCGTCTATCACATCTCCGGCGAATACGCTCATCTGGGCAAGATCATCCCGCAAGAGATGAAGCTTGCGGAGCCCATGCCGGAGTTAGCGGAATTGGTCTCAGCCAGTCCGCTCGACGCCGCGATTCACGACGGATTCGGCCGAATCAATCAAGTCAACAGCTACAACGCGCTGTCGAAGCAGTTCATCCATGAAGATCTGTCGACGTATCTCGATGAGCAATTCAAAGGAGAATACCTCGATCAATACACGCTGCGCGAGCCGAAGGCGCAGATGCCGCTGTATCATTTGGTCGGAGCGCTCGACCCGCTGACCTCCGCCGACATCACCAAGCGGATCAACGACAAACTGCCCGAAACGCTGCCAGAATGGATCAATTACAACGGGCTGACGCACCTAAAGATCAAGCTCAACGGCGATGATCTGGATTGGGACGTCAACCGCGTGCTGGCGGTCGAGCAAGTGTCTGCCGAAGCTCAGGCCAAGCGCGGCTGCACCGAGTGGGTGTATTCGACCGACTTCAACGAGAAATGCCGAGATGCGGCCTACGTTTTGGAATTCCTCGCGCGGATCAAAGCTGGTTCTCCGGCCGCGTATGGCCGAATTCAATACATCGAGCAACCGACCAGCCGACACCTCAAGGCTCATCCAGAATTGAAACTGCACGAGGTTGCCAAGCAAAAGCCGGTCGTACTGGACGAAGGCTTGGTCGATTACGAATCGTTACTTTTGGCTCGCGATCTAGGCTACACCGGCGTCGCTCTCAAGGCTTGCAAGGGGCAGACCGACTCGTTGATCCTCGCGGCGGCGGCACAAAAACTCGGTTTGTTTCTCTGCGTCCAAGACCTGTCGTGCCCCGGCTATTCTTTCCTGCATTCTGCCAGTTTGTCGGCTCGTATTCCGGGAGTCGCGGCAATCGAAGGAAACAGCCGCCAATACTGCCCCGCCAGCAATCGGCCGTTCGCCAAACGCTTCCCGACAATGTTCGAGATCAAAGACGGAACCGTCGGAACCAGCGTGCTTAACGGCGACGGTTTGGGGTTCTGAACAAGGTGGGCGACGCGTTTCGCGTTGGATCCGAAAAGCATCTGCCACGCAAGTGCCCAATTGACTCGTTTTTTTGAACGGGTCTATAACCCGCGCTTCTTGTAGGTTGGGCACTCTTGCCCGACCGACGTTCAGCTTTCCTGTCGCGGAGCGACAGGGCTACGGTCAAGGATAACGACCATGAGCATGGCAGTGGTGGCGAGTCGCACGGCAGCGATGTTCTCGCAGTTCGAACAACTGCGGGAGGGTCGTGCGATCATCAAGCAAGAGGCGGAAACGCTGCTCGAACTGGCCGGCCGGCTGGACACCGATTTCTGTCGCGCGGTCGAACTGATCCTGCATGTGCGCGGGAGAGTCGTCGTCACGGGGGTCGGCAAGGCGGGGCTGATCGGGCAAAAAGTTTCGGCGACGTTAGCTTCGACCGGAACGCGGTCGCAGTTCTTGCATCCGACCGAGGCGTTGCACGGCGATCTCGGATGTCTCGGCAGCGACGATGTGCTGCTGGCGTTGTCGAACAGTGGAGAGACCCAAGAAGTTTGTGACGTCGTCGTCGCGGCCCGCAGTCTCGGACTGCCCTGCGTCGCGCTGACGGCGAACGAGTTCAGTACGCTCGGTTCACAAGCTGAGGTCGTGTTGCGTCTCGGTTCGATTCGCGAATCGAGTTTGATGAGTTTGGCTCCGACGTGCAGTACGGCGGCGATGCTGGCGGTCGGTGATGCGCTCGCGCTGGTACTCAGCCGTTCGCGCGGATTCACGCCGCAGCAGTTTGCGGTGTTGCATCCGGGAGGCAGCTTGGGACGTCGGTTTCGCACCGTCCGCGAAGTGATGCGTCGTGGAGCACAACTGCGGATCGCGTCACAGTCGGCGACGATCCGTGAAGTGTTTTCCTTGCAAACCGGTCACGGCCGCCGCACGGGAGCGGTGATGCTGATCGACGGCGATGGCCGGCTGAGCGGACTGTTCACGGACAGTGATTTGGCGCGGCTGCTTGAACAACATCGCGAAGCACAATTGGATCGACCGATTGGCGAAACGATGTCGAAGTCGCCTCTGACGATTGACGCGGACTCGTTGCTGCACGACGCGGTGGAGGTGTTGTCGAATCGCAAAATCAGCGAACTGCCGGTCGTCGACGACGAACGACAGCCGATCGGGTTGATCGACATCACCGACGTGATCGGACTGATGCCTCCGTCGGCGACGTAGTTGGTCCTCCTGGAGTCCCCTGTGCTCAAGCGATTGTCATTTACGCTGACCGTCATCGCCAGCCTATCCGGGCTGTACTGGATGTACGCGCTGGTGGTGACTCCGCGGTTGGCACCCAAAATGCTGACTGCTCAGCAACGCCCGAACGAAAATCACGACGAGCTGAAATTCGAACCGCCCCCCGGCAACATCCAAGATGCGGAACGGTTCCTGCCGGATGCTCTGTGGGCGGCTGACGCGAAGCGGCAGATTGCGATGGCGAATGGCGTGATCTACACGAATAGTTGGCAACTGAAAGACAAGAAGCAGAATCTCTACGAGTTTCGTCCGTTCGCGATGATCTGGTTCGACACTCCTGACGAGGGTGAGGCTGATTCTGATTCCCGTGCGAACAAGCAACCGATGACGCTTGTGTCGGATTCCGGTCTCGTGCAGTTCTCTTCGGAATTCGATCCGATCAAGAACCGCAATTACGGTCGCGTGATCGGCGGCAAGCTCGAGGGCAAAGTCGTTGCCGGCGGGCCGGACGGACTGTCGATTCGCGGCCGAGATTTCTTCTTCTATGAAAAGTCGCTGGAGCTTCACAATGACTCGCCAGTGTTGCACAGCGATTCGCCGGTGGAGTTTAGATTTCAGCAGCATCACGGTATGGCCGATCTCGGCTTCAAGGCGGATCTGCTGCCGTCGGCCGAGTCGCATCAGTCAAACCAACTGTTGGCGGTTTCCGGATTCCGTCGCGTGCTGCTGCGCGGACATGTCGAGATGAACCTCGCCAATTCGGAGAACCCGCTACATGTGACCTGTGATGAAGGCTTCCAATTCAATCCCGAACAACTAGTCGCCTCGTTTCAGGGGAATGCCAACCTCCAGCGTTTAACTGCCAGTGGCCAGCCGGATCAGTTGAAAGGCGACAACCTGGATCTATTCTTCAAGCAAGATCCCGCGCGTGGCGATGTTCACGCTTCACGATCCCGTGGCGACGCGCCAACCATCGTTCCAATTCTGCGAGGCCACGGACCAACAGGACTATCAGCGACGGGGCCGACCCACGACGACCTCGATCTGCCGGGCACGCGTGACACGTCAGCCGGCAATAGCGGTCAACTCAATCTGTGGGAGTTACGCATGACTGGCAGCCGTGTCGAACTCACCTCGCCAAGCAACGGTTTGACAGCGTTCATGACCAGTCTGGTCTATGAGGTTACCACGCGTACCGCCAAGCTGATCACGATTCCTCCAGTCGGGAAGCCAGCCGGATCAGAGCTGAAATCTGTCTTTGTGCGACATCGGCCCTCCGCTACTGACCTGAGCTGTCCTAGACTGCAACTGACTCACGACGAGAACGGTCAAGTGGTCTCTGCGCACGGTGATGGACGCGGCGTGATGCGTCGCCGAGTGCCTGGCTCGAACGAAGTGGAGTTCTCGGCGAATTGGCAGTCGCATTTCGATCTGCAAAGAGTGATCGATACGGAGCTGGACCTGCTCACGCTCGTCGGCAGCGCGATGATCGAGCAACCAAATCGCACGACCAGCCTCGAAGCGGAACAAATCCAGCTTTGGTACGACCGCCCGACCGACATGGCGGACGCAGCCAGCATTCGAGCCAATGCTGGCAGCACCCGCAAAGCAGCAATCCTCACGGTCAACGACGCGGCATCGCGTTCGGTTCCCGACCCTGCGACTCGTGAATTCCGGCCGAGACAGCTTCAGGCTCAAGACAATGTCGTCGTCCTCAGCCCACAAATGAACGCCGAGACGAAGCGATTCATAGTGAACTTTGAGGACCAGTCGTCCTCGCCGGGTGAATCGGCTGACGGACCAAAGTCGCGACCGCGCGTGCGCCAGGTTGCCGTGAGCAACACAGAGGTCGCCACCAAGTCGAAGTCCAAAACAATCAGCAAGAACGAAAAGCCGAATACTTCGGCCGAACCGCTGCAATTCCGATCCGATTTGATTCGTGCGAATGTGCGACTGGCCAGTGCGTCGCGGCAAGTCGCCGATCGTGACGAACCGCAGGCCGAATTGACAGAAGTCTGGACCGAAGGCCAAGTCGATCTGCAGCAACCTCGCGAAGGAGGCGCCGAGCCGTTGCGTTTGCTCGGCGACCGCTTGCACCTGCGAAACGCCAGCCGCGAGGGGCAGCAGGTGCTGCGCGTCTTCGGTCGGCCGGCGATGATTCGGGCGCGCGGCTTCGATATCGAGGGCCAGGAGGTTTTTCTCGATCGTCCCAACAATCGTGTTTGGATCGAAGGGGCGGGCGAGTTGCGGATGCCGGTGAAAAACGACCCGTTTGATGGCGTGAAACTTGGCAGTCCAACGTTGCTGACCGTGCGGTGGAAGGAACAAATGCTCTTCGATGGCCAGACGGCGACGTTCTTGGATAACGTCAACGCCGTGCTCAAAGACAGCCGCTTGCAGTGTGAGGAAATGGAAGTCGTGTTGACCGAGCGGCTCTCGTTCCGCGACGACGCCGGCCCCGCGACGACGGCCGAGGTGCAGCGCGTGATCTGTAAAGACGGCGTTCACGTCGAGCAGAAATTGTTTGTCGATGACAACCCGTCCGAAATCCGTCACGGCGATTTCGCAACACTGACGCTCGACCAAATCAGCGGTCGGATGGTCGCAATCGGCCCCGGCAAGATCAACTTGTGGCGTCCCGGCCAAGGCAAACGGGCGGGGCTTGCGCCGCGAGCCGTCGCGCAAGCCAATCGGCCGCTCGAATCCGAGGTTTCGAATTGGGAGTTCACACGCGTCACTTTCCAAGGCAAGACCATCGGCAATCTCCAAGATCGGCAGACGAAGTTTCAGGATCGAGTGCACATCGTCTATGGCCCGGTCGCACATCCGCTCGACACGATCGACCCCGATCATCTGCCCAAAGATGGTGGCGACTTGGAATGCGACAGTCTGCAAATCCTCCAAATCAAACCGACCGGCACCCAGAAGCCTTACATCGAACTAGAAGCCAAGGGCAACGCGAAGCTCGAAGGCCGCACCTTCAATGCTCGCGCCGACGAGATCACCTTCGACGAATCCAAAGAACTCTACACGCTGCGCTCAACAGGCAATCGGGAAGTCACGGTCTGGCGGCAAACGACGCCTGATGGCGAGCCGAGCGAAGCTTCGGCGAAGAGCATGCGCTTCATTCCGTCGCAGAATTATCTCCGTTCCGATCGGACCACCGGCATCCGTGGAACGAATTGAATCGGGGAGAATTGATCGTTGGTCATTGGTCATCCGCCAGACCAATGACCAATTCCGTCCTCCATCTTGTGATCGATGAGGATGTGGCATCGTCACCCTGCGGTTTCGCGGCGGCCTTGATTACGATGCATCGCAACTTTTAGTTACAGGAATGCCCATGTCTGAAGCCGCCGATCCGCAGAATGTCCCTGTCGAAGAATCGGAGGCCGCCGCTCGCGAGCGAGAAGCTCAAGCCATTCGCGGGCTGGCGATGGCGTACTCGCGGATGCGTGAAGAAATCGGCAAAGTCATCGTCGGCCAGCGCGAAGTGGTCGATCAACTGTTGATCGCGATGTTCAGCGGAGGACACAGCCTGCTGATCGGAGTGCCCGGACTCGCCAAGACGCTGTTGGTCAACACGCTGTCTCGCATTTTGTCGTTGTCGTTTCGCCGCATTCAGTTCACACCCGATTTGATGCCCTCGGACATCACCGGCACCGACATCCTTCGCGATGATCCGGAGACCGGACAGCGGAGCTTCCAGTTCATGCAGGGTCCGATCTTCACGAACATCCTGCTGGCTGACGAAATCAACCGCACACCTCCGAAGACGCAAGCCGCGCTGTTGGAGGCAATGCAAGAGCGGCACGTCACGGTTGGTACCAGCAGCTATTTGCTGCCAGCTCCGTTCTTCGTGCTCGCCACGCAAAACCCGATTGAGCAGGAGGGGACGTATCCGCTTCCCGAAGCGCAGCTCGACCGGTTCATGTTCAACATCGTCGTCTCGTATCCAAACGCGGCCGAAGAGTTGCGCATTCTCAAGCAAACGACCGGTGGCGAGAATCCTGTGCTCACGCCGGCCCTCAACGGCCGGCAAATCCTCGCGCTGCAAGAAGTCGTTCGCAAGGTGCCGGTGGCCGAACACGTTTTCATCTACGCTCGCGATTTGGTCCGAGCCACTCGCCCCAACGAACCCGATGCCGCTGACTTCGTCAAGAAATACATCGGTTGGGGAGCCGGTCCGCGCGCGGGCCAGTATCTGATTCTGGGGGCGAAAGCCCGCGCGATTCTCGAAGGTCGTTTTCACGTCAGCCCCGAGGACATCAAAGCGGTCGCGCACCCGGTCCTTCGCCACCGGATCGTCACGACCTTTCAGGCTCACAGTGAAGGAATCTCTTCGGATCGCGTCGTCGACATGCTGCTGGAGAAAATTCCCGTCGAAGTGCAGCAGCGCGCCGCGAAATTGGCCGGGAAATAGCTGAGCGAATTGGTCTGGACGCACTTCTCGAAAGCTGACACAACCCCGTCCAAATCAGGGGAGGTGGAGCAGGTCATGGTAATTCGTGCCGGTTGGTTGTGCGCGTTGATCATCGGTGGCTTTTGCCTGCCGGGATGTGGGCTGATGCAGTCCGTCAAAAGCGTCACACGCGAATCGATGAAGCCCTTGAAGCTACGGCCCAACGACTACCGAGATACGACCAATGAATCGGAAGACGAATGGACCAACGTCGGAAGGACGGCCAGTACGGTTCGTGGAATCGAAAAGGACAACGATCCCATTCGCAAACTGATTGCCTCGCCCAAAGCCCTGAGCATCGAACGCAATTTAGGCATCGAGTAGGTCTTGCTTTCCAGACTGACTTGAGCGTCCAAGCTCGCATTGGGTCCGCCTGGAAAGGCTGACCTACGGCACATCCAGAATCGGCTTGATGACTTGGCAGCCGATCGCACCGAGGTCGTTCTTGAGGCGCTCGAACATCTCCTCGTCGGAGTAGATGCCGACGATTGCTCCCCCGGAACCGGCGAATTTGGCGCTCGCTCCCGCGCGGCGGGCCACCTCGATCATCTCAATGTACTTCGCCGTCAACTGGCAGATGCTGCGGCGCGTGTCGAAGTTCTCGTCCACCAGAGTTGAGAGACAGGTGGTGTCACGCTTCACAATTGCTTCACGCGCCAGTGCGGCCAGCACGGCGAACTTGAGCATCGCGGCAATGACCGCCTGATCGCCGGCGCGAAATCTCTCTCGCAGCGGATTGTGGAAGATCTCGGTCGGCTCGCTGCCAGCTGTGCAGTAGGCGACGTACAGCGGCGGCAGCAGTGTCGGATCGAGCGGTTCGTAGACGCCGCATTGCAGGCCCATCTGCTCCGTCATGTGGTCTTTCGCGAAATCCATGTAGACCAGACCGCCGTAGATCTGAATGACTCGGTCTTGCAGTCCGGCAGCAATACCGAGTTCGCCGGTTTCGACGCTCAGCACCAGCGACGGCTGAACCTGTTTGGGAATCTCGATGCCGTAGAACTCCATCAGCGCCCGCAACGTCGCCACGATGATTGCACTCGATCCGGCGAGACCGACCTGCCGAGGAATGTTGCTTTGATACCGCACCGAGAAATTACGGTCGTGCAACTTGAAGTGGTTGCGTTCGCAGAATTCAACGAACCGCTTGATCGTGGCTTTGACAAGCCGGATGCCGCCGTAGTAGCCGTGCAAACGAACGTCTTGGGCGAGATCCTTCACGGATCGAAATCGGCTGTGATCTTCCTGGCTGAGGACGATTTCAACGTCTTCCCATTCGTACAAGACGACTTCGGCCCAGAAGTTCTTCAGGGTGAGTGAAATAGTCTTGCCGAAATAGCCGTCCGACGGATTGCCGACCAATCCGGCTCGTGCGTACGCGCGTTTTCGCAGCAATTCCATGAGTCACCTACAACAGCTTTCGCACATGCTCGCGCAGGGCAGATCCGTACTGTGGATCGGCGAGTGCGAACTCGACGAATGCTTGGAAGTAGCTTTCGAAGTTGCCAATGTCGAATCGTCGTTCGTCATCCGCGAGCTTCACGCCGATCCCCTTGTGACCTCGCTTGAGCAGGATGCGGATCGCGTCGGTGAGTTGAATCTCGCCTCCTTTGCCTGGTTTCGTTTCAGCCAGAGCATCGAAGATCGCCGGGCTGAAGACGTATCGAGCCGCGACGGCCAATCGGCTGGGAGCATCGGCGACGCTCGGTTTTTCAATGAGGTCCGCTAACTCGAAGACTTCACCGACGGTCCCTTTGGGTTTGGCGATGCCGTAATGCACGACCTCTTCGGCAGGGACTTCTTCGAAGCAGACGACGATGTCCGCCTTCTCACGCTCAAAGATGGCGGTCATGCGTGAGACGATGTCCGACTCCGCGTTCAGGCCGATGATCGAATCACCCAGCGCGACAACGAACGGGTGGGCTCCGATCATCGCCTTGCCGCAGAGTACCGCGTGACCTAGCCCCAGTTGCCGTCGTTGCCGAGTGTAAAAATACTCGACGTCTTCCCGCTCGAACTGCAATTCCTGAAGCTGTTCTTCTCGGCCGGTCTCGCGGAGGTACGTAATGAGCGGTGCGTCGATGTCAAAGTGATTCTCGATCGACGTCTTCCCTTGGCCGGTGATAAACAGAATTTTTCGGATGCCGGATTTGACCAACTCCTCGACGACATACTGCACGACCGGCTTGCGGCCGACAGGCAACATCTCCTTCGGTTGCGATTTGGTCGCCGGCAACATCCGTGTGCCCCAACCGGCAACAGGCACTAAAGCCAGATCGATCATCGACTCCCTTTCGAGGACTTGGGCAAGAAGCTGAACGGCAGGACTGTAACAGATTGCCCACGAACGTTTGAGCATTTCTGAACTCGTCGGGAGTGACCAGCACAGCGCCGACCCACCCTACGCCGGCAGCAGCGCGGTCGTCTCATCAAAGCCACAGACGAGATTGAAGTTCTGCACGGCAACTCCGGAGGCTCCCTTGATGAGGTTATCGAGGCACGCGATCACGATCAGTTGCTCGCGAGAAAATCGAACGGTGATGTCGCAGTAGTTCGTGAAGGCGGAATCCTTCGTGCTCGGCAAGTGATCGACGACACGGATGAACGGCTTGCCTCGGTAAAAGTCTCGCAGTACTTGCAGCAGTTCCGACTGCGTGGCTGGTCGAGTCAGGCGTGGATAGATCGTGGCCAGAATTCCTCGATCCATCGGAATCAAGTGCGGTGTGAAGATGACGCTGACTTTCTGACCGCTGGCGTCAGAGAGGACTTGTTCGATCTCTGGCGTGTGGCGGTGCTTGCCGACCGAGTACGCCGACAGGCCCTCGTTGCACTCAGAGAACAATGTGTTGAGCTTGGGTGCACGACCCGCGCCACTGACCCCGCTTTTGGCATCGATGATGATGCCGGTCGGCTCGATCAGTTTCGCGCACAGCAGCGGCGCGAGCGCGAGGATCGACGTGCTGGTGTAGCAGCCGGGATTCGCGATCAGCTCGCAACCGGGAATCTTCGACGCGAACAATTCCGGCAGACCGTAGACGGTGCTGCCAAGCCGCGTCGGGTCAGTGTGAACCTCGCCGTACCACTGCTCGTAGACGGCTGGGTCGGAGAGGCGGTAGTCAGCGGAGAGGTCGATCACCTTGCAACCGGCGGCAAGGATCTTCGGGATCACGGCCGTGCTGGCTCCGTGCGGAAGACAGGCGAACGCGACGTCGGCTCGATCGGCGATCTGTTGCGGCGAGAGGTCTTCGCAGCGCAGATCGAGGCGGCCGGTCAAACTCGGATGCACCGACGCAATCGACGGCGAACCGTCTTGCCGGCTGGTCACCGCCGTGATTTTCACCTGCGGATGCCGCAACAGAATCTTGATCAACTCCAGAGCCGTGTACCCGGAAGCTCCAACGATCGCGACGCGAACCATGACCGAACAACCTTTGGCGAGTTGTAGGATGGCCGCCCTCGGCCGTCCTGCATCGTTTCGTTGTCAATCGCAGACGGCCGAGGGCAACCATCCTACGAATCGGCGGGGATTCTACGGCTGGAGCCTTCCGACAAAAAGACGCTGGACACGATTTGACTCGGGCCGGCTGTGACCTACGTTTCGGGCGTCAGTTCCGCTGGCGAAAACCCTCATGGTTCGGAGCTGACGCGGTGAATCACGACTTACGGACGCGGTATGGGGAGCTGGGAGCTTCGAGGGGATCATTCCGCTGTGCGAGCAACTGCGTGTTTCGTCACTGACCAGCACCGCGTTGAGCGTGGGAAACATCCGCTTCACGCTCACGCTGACTCCCAGAGACAGCGACTTGGCAGCGGCGGTTCCACAAACAGCGGCTTGGACGCAGTTGAAATGACCGCAGGGCAAGTTCCGAAATCGAACGGGAATGCGGCAAGCGAACCTTCAGATGGAACTGCAAGTGGAGCCAGATGTAATCGTCCGGGCTTCGGGCACGGTCTCGGCGATTCCGTTTTTTAGTTCAGCCAGCTTGAGGTATGTCTATGAACCGTAGGACGTCGGATGGCGGAAGTCGGAAATTGGAAATTGGAGCAGCAACTTCGTTTTCCATTCCCCTTTCTCCCCTCCGCACTCCCCCGTGGCTACACGTTGGTCGAGATGCTGATTGTGGTAACCATCGTCGGGCTGATGGCAACAGTAATCTTGCCCACGATGAATTCGGCAAGCGGTAGTCCGATTCCGGGATAACTTACCGCTGTTTCGCAGTTATGTCCCGCCGTCGAATCTCATCACCGCCACCAACGACCCTTCCGGTTATCGCTGGCGAGTCCTGTTCTGGCGCGACATGCCGTAGCTCGGATGTCCTCGTTCGACCGAACTGACCGGCGCAATCGATTTCGCCGGAAAAGTTTCGCCGCGATTGACCGAGGTTCACTTTACTTGCCGATCCCCTTCGTGTGGGAGCCTCGCCATGCAAAAGACAGTCGCGCAATTGATGTCGGTGGAGTTTGTCACCGTGACCGCTCGCATGTCACTGGCGGACGCATTGATTCTGCTGCTCGAAACCGACGCGATGGAGCTGTGCGTCGTCGATTCCCACGATCACTTCGAAGGGATCGTCACCGATTTTGACTTACTGAAATCCCAGGTCCACGGCCAACTGACCGGCCAATGCGTCGGCTCGTTGATCAGCCGCGCAGTGATGGTCTTGTCCGCTGACATGCTCATCGACCTCGCCATCCCCATGTTTCGCGACGGCAGTTGCTCGCGAGCCTACGTCTGCCGCGATGGCCGGCTGCTCGGACGCCTGTCGCGCACCAACGTGCTCAGACATCTCGCTGAAAGTGAATTGAATGTGTCATCCAAAGTGAGCCACCCTGTCCGGGTTGCCACGAGTGCGGGACTCCTGTCGCCGATTCACACTCACGAGGCAACGCCGCGTGCTCCGCAATTCATGACACCGCCGCCGACGTCCGTGCTCGGCGGCATCTGTGTCACGACCCCGCGACTGTCGTCTCGCTGAACGAGCGGCCCTACTTTTGGTCGCCGTGTGGTTCTTCCTTGAATTCGCCGACGTAGGGCGTGCCATCGACTTCACCGCTGATCGTGCCGGCGAACTCTTGGACCTTGCCGAGACTCTCGTGCTTGCCGACAAAGCGTGAGGCGGTCCCTTCGGCTTCGCCTTGCAGCGGTGCAGCGGTGAGTTCCACTTGGAACTTGGGGTCATTGATGCTCAGCAGAATATTGGCGGCCTTGACCGGTGCAGCCGTTTTCTCGTCGTCGCCGAGGATGTACACGGCCGCCTCTTGCTTGTCGTGGTCCACCGTGAACTCGACGTGAAACTTACCGCCGCCCCAGTCAGCGACTGCACCGTCATGCGGCCCGGCTCCGTGGGTAGCGTGTTTGTGGCCGTGGTCGCCCCTGGCCGGCGTGGTCACTGCGGGGGGGGTCGCCGGTGCGGGTTTGTCGGCTTCCGTGCAGCCGATGGCAAATGCCAGCGTGAGCAGCAGGCAGGCCATTTTCGTTTTTTGAATCTTGATTTTCGATTGGACAGAGACGGAGATCATGGTCAGGGTTCCTTTCGCGGATTTTCGACGTGCGATTCTGGTTTCGATTGTGCGTCGGCTACGTCGCCGGGCTGTCTTTCCAATCGAAAATCAAAAATCAAAACTGTCATCGTGTGAAACGTGTATCATTCGCTCAGCGTCCTTGCCGCTGAACTTCCAGAACAGGCCGGGGTGAATCAGGAACTCGCAGAACGTCGAGGTCACGAGTCCGCCGAGAATCACCGTGGCCACTGGATACAGGATTTCTCGCCCCGGCTCTTGCCCGCCGAGAACCAGCGGGACGAGACCGATGCCGGCGGTCAGGGCTGTCATCAACACCGGGGCCAGTCGCTCCAAGCTGCCGCGCAGAACCATCTCCGGCGTGAAGGCTTCGCCTTCTTCCTTCATCAAGTGGAAGTAGTGCGTCACCAGCAGGATGCCGTTGCGAACCGCGATACCTCCCAGCGAGATGAAGCCGACCAGGCTCGCGACGGTCAGTGATTGTTGCGTGACGACCAGTGCCAACACGCCGCCGATGAACGCGGTCGGCAGGGCATTGAGGATTTGCAGCACGATCCGAATCGACGGGTACAGAATCATCAGCACGACAAACATGCCGATGACGGAGACGGCCGCCAGCATGAAAATGAGCGCCGTCGCTCGCCGCTGACTCTCGAACTGGCCGCCGTATTCGATGAAGTAGCCTTCGGGGAGCGTGATCTGACTGGAGACTAACTGCTGGATTTCTGTGACGGCGCTGGCGAGGTCGCGGTCCTGTGTGTTGCAGCGGATGACGATGCGGCGGCGGGCGTTCTCGCGGTTGATCGAGTTGGGACCAGCTCCCTCGCCGACGTCCGCTAGTTCACGGAGTTCGATCTGGCCGCGATTGTTCGGCAGGTCGATCCGCAATCGGCCGAGATTCGCGTAGTCGGTGCGGTAGCTCTCTTCCAACCGCACCAGCAAGTCGAATCGACGTTGGCCTTCCAGCACTTGCGAGACGACCTCGCCCTGTAAGGCCGTTTGCAAGATGCGTGCGACGTAGGCTCGCGTCAGTCCGTGAAACGCCAAGTCGTCAGGCCTCAGCCGGATGTGCAATTCTTCGGTCTGACGAATCGATTCGACGACCGGAGGTGTGACGCCGGGGACGTCTTGGATCGTAGTCTTCACTCGTTCAGAAAGTTGCTGCAACGTGTCGAGGTCGTCGCCGACGATCTTGATTGCGATTTGAGCATACACGCCGGAGACCATGTGACTGATGAGGTGCGCCAATGGTTGCTCGACTTCGATATCCACGCCGGGAGCCTCGTCGCGAAGCTCCTTCAAGATTTGACCGATGATCTCCTCTCGGTGCCGACCGCTCTCCGGGTTCATGCTCAGGATGTATTCACCCGCGTTGACGGGGGCGGCGTGCTCGTCCATTTCGGCGCGGCCGGTGCGGCGGACGAAGTGCAGGATCTCGCCGTTCGGATTCTTCTCCGACTTCTGCATCGACCGGAACTTGTCGTCGATGATCCCCGACGTCTGATTGGACGCTTGCAGCGACGAACCCGGCGGCAGCGTCACGTTGACTTGAATACTCCCCTCGTCAAACTGCGGCAGGAAGTTGCGGCCCAGGTGAGACATCTCCCACGCGGCGTACCCGACCAGCGACCACGTCAACACCAGCAGACAGTTGGGCCGAGCCATGCTGAGACGTATCAAATAAGTGGCGACCCATTTCAAGCACCGCAGCAACAGCCCGTCCTGTTCCTCGCGCGTCGCCTTCGACTGCGGCAGCAGGTAGTACGACAACACGGGCGTCACGGTCAGCGACACGATCAGCGACGCCAGAATCGACACGATGTAGGCCACGCCCAGCGGAGCGAACAAACGGCCTTCGACTCCCGACAGCGCAAACAGCGGCAGGAACACGAGGATGACGACCGCCGTGCCGAACACGATCGCGCTGCGGATTTCCTTGCTGGCTTCGTAGACGACTTGGATCGCTGGCTTGGGAGTCGTTGCCGCGTTGTTCTCTTTCAGTCGCCGAAAAATGTTTTCGACATCGACAATCGCGTCGTCCACCAGTTCGCCCATCGCGACGGCGATGCCGCCCAGCGTCATGACATTGATCGAAAGCTGCGCCCCCGTCAGGTGTCCGAGAATACGGAACACCAACGTTGTGATGACCAATGACAGCGGGATCGCCGTCAGCGTGATGAACGTCGTGCGGAAGTTGAGCAGAAACAGAAACAAGATGATGAGCACCAGTACGGCCCCGATGACGAGTGCCTCTCCAACATTGAAGATACCTCGGTCGATGAAGTGTTTCAGGCGAAACAATTCCGAGTTGATGACGATATCAGCCGGCAACGAGGCCTCCGCCTCATGCAGCGCCTTTTCTAAGCGGTCGGTCAGCGAGCGGGTATCGACGTGTGGCTGCTTGACGATGGTGAAGACGATACCCGGCCGTCCGTTAACGCTGCCGTCGCCCCGTTTGAATTGTGGCCCTTCGACGACCTGAGCCACTTGGCTCAACAAGACCGACCGGTCTTGGTGAACCTTGATCGGAATTAAGCGCAGGTCGTCGAGAACCAAACCTGATTCCGGTCCCAGCCGGCCCAACACGCGGATCGGCCGCTCAGTCTCGCCTTGCACCGCGAAACCGCCACTGGTGTTGATGTTGCTTTCCTTCAAAGCCTGCTCGACGTCTTGCAACGTCACGTCGTATTCCAACAGCGCAGCTGGATCAATCAGTACTTGATACTGCTTGCGGTCGCCCCCTTGCAGAAAGACTTCGGCGACACCGGTAACTTTGAACAGTCGCGGCCGGATGACCCAATCGGCCGTCGTCCGCAGCGACATCTGCTGGTCGGCGGAAGAGGGAAACCTCACGTCGTGCGACCGGCCGGCGACGGTGATTTTCGCGGTGTTATGCTCGATGGTCGATTTGTCGGCGATCGTGAATTCCACTGGCGTCCACGACTCCACCCGATGCCGATCGACTGGCTGCCAGACAAAGATTTGCGGCGGCTGATTCGGTTGTCGCATCAACTCCGCGAGCAAACCGGTCTTCGCGATGGGGACCAACTCGCCGCCATTCGGCCCCGGTTGGTGATAGATCCCGGCAATGACGATTTGCCCCATGATGGACGCGGGCGGGGTCAGCTGCGGACGAATGCCTTCGGGCAGCGCTCCAGCCAATGTCCCCAGCCGTTCCTGCACCGTCTGTCGAGCGGAGCGAATCTCTGTATCCCAGTTGAACTCGATGTAAATGACGTTCAGTCCGGCGGTGGTCTGACTCCGTACCGCCTGCACGCCGCTGGCTCCCAGTAGCGCGACCTCAATCGGTTGCGTGACCAGCGTCTCGACTTCTTCGGTTGCGAGCCCGGGGCACTCGGTGATGATGATGACTCGTGGCCGGTCCAGGTCAGGGAACACGTCGATCGGCAACGTCGTCGCCAAGTACGAACCATAGACCAGCAAGGCCAGACTCATCACGACGACGAGCATGCGGTAGCGCAGCGAAAGACGAATGATGGAGTTTAGCATTTTAGATTTTGGATTTTGGATTTTGGACTGCACGCTCTGCAGATCTGTGTGACGCGGTCATGATGGCCGTCTGTTCGTTGGCTTCATTAAGGAGCGGCTCGAAGAGTCGTTTGGCGAGTAGCTCTCCTTCGATGATCCGTTCCAGCCAATAGACGCTCTCATCCGCTTCTTCGACGACGATTCCTAGCTTCGCGATGAATTCTGGCTTTGATCGACCTCGGCAAGCCGCCCGATAATTTGCGCCGATTGACGGACCGCTTCGAATCAACTGATTCCCGATTGGCCGCCCCACCGAATTCTGTGGCAACGCTCCCACTAGCTTCATCACACGCAGGGCCAATTGTTTCGTCCGTTGTTTCAATTCGATTTCAGTCATGCTCTGCCTTCCAATCCAAAATTAACGCGTAGCATGCACCGTACCGTCGGCGTGAACGTGAACGTCGGCACTAATTCCGCTGGCGGCTTGGGCCTTGAGCACTCGGTTGAGCGAAGCCGCTGCGTTCTGCGCGAGATACAAACCGGGTGTGACGCTGCCGTCATTCGCCAGCACGACGTTCAAGCGATCTTCGTGCAGGACATGGACGTTGATGCGATTGAAGAGATCGCCATTCTGCTGAAAGACGTAGGCTTCCGGGCCTTCACGCACGACAGCGGCGGATGGCAGCACAAGCACTTCCTTGAGTTCCTCAACTGGAACGTGCAACCGCACTCTCTGCCCTGGTCGGAACCGCCAGACCACGAATGTCTGGCCATCCTTCTCGTAGCCGCGCGACTGGTTCGCCAGCGGGACGAAGAAATCAAACGTGCGGCTGGCGGGGTCGATGGAGTTCGCGAGATGCCGAACCCGGAAGGACTGGTCCAATGCGGGCCAGTGCTCGTGATCGTCTTCGGCGAACTCGACTTGGATCGGCCAGCCGTTCCGCGCCGCCTGTTCCAAGAACGGGGCTTCCTGCTTGAAGGCATGACCTTCGAGGTACAGCGACTGATGATTGGCAAGCACCGACAGCAACTGCCCTGCCTGCACCTGCTGGCCGAGATCCACGTTGAGTTCCTGAACCTCGTATGCCAGCCCTTCGCCACGATCGTCGATCAGTTGGAACGCCGTCTGTTGGCTGTCCGGAATTCGTTTTTCGGCAGCGACTGGCGGCGGGGCGGCGACTTCGATGGTCGAGACAAACTTTCCTTCGGTAACAGCGTCGATCTGCTCCGGATTGAGTCCCCGCGTCAGCAAGTCTTGTCGGTATGCTGAAATCGCCGCTCCCTGCCGACGTAGTTGATTGTCGAGTTCGATGATCCGTGACTCCGGGATCGCGCCGCTCTTGGCGGCATCCGCCAACCGGGCTTTCTGTTCCTTCACCAATTGTGTCTCGCGCGTGGCCTTGAACAGTTCCGACTGCGTGTTTTGCAGGTACTCGCTGAACAGCCGTAGTGTGAAGAGCCGGTCGCCGGGCTTCACGGTGTCGCCAGGAAAGGCGTGGACTTGGACCACGGCCCCGACAGCGGGAGCGGTCACGCCTCGATCAGAGCGGCCCGGCCGATCCACGATCGCGCCGGGGACTTGGATAGTCCTCCAATACGTTTGCGGCTTCGCGGCCTTCGCGACCAACCCCAAGTTCTTTCGAGCCTGTGGACTCAGCTTGAGCACTTTCGCTTCCGCGATCGGAGCGGCCGGCTTCTCAATCGCCGCGACCGGAACACCTGCTTTCAGCCAGCGCCCCAGTTGGTCGCGAGAGAACCATCCAACTGTCGCCAGTCCAACAACCAGCGTGAAACCAGCAACGCCAAGGAATAATCGTCGAGTCTTCATAGAACACCTCGCCAACTCATTTTTGATTTTCGGTTTTCGATTTTGCTGCCAAGCCGCCGCCTGCGCTTCAATCGAAAATCACAAATCATCAATCACAAATCAGATGACGAGGACACCAGAGCGCGCTCGGCGCGCAATGTCACACAGCAATGTCACTGCCCGCTCGCGCGGTGGGCGTACCTCGGAGCGAGCCGACAAGCGTGGCGTCAACTCCATCGACATGAGCAGATCAATCGCCAAAAGTTGCGATCCGACTTGGAAAGCAACCGACGGAGTGACCGCGGAAATCAGCGGTACCCATTGTTCTGTGCTCGCCGTTGGTCGCGGCGACTCCGTACGCTCCGGCGCGGACAGCGGCATCGAAAACTCGAAACCCAACCAGAACACATGCAGATGCTCAACCGGCAGTTGGGAAAACTGACTCAAGCGGTGCTCGTGAGAGTGCTTCGCGGTCGTCACTCCAGGGTGATGACGGTGTTGCGACGACTTCGAATGCCGAGAACCATTCGCATGCGAATGCCCGTGACGCTCAAGCGTCGCGACGTCATGCCGGTGCGATCGGTCTCCGCTCGCATGACTGTGCCGCAGGGCAGGGGACGACACCGCCGGCATCGCGATCACGATGATCAACAACAGGGTCACCAACTTGCAGCCCAACGATCGCATGAGTTTCTCCAAATCCCTCGCGACAGAAAATACCACGACTTGGATGGTCGCGGAAGCTCCGTTCCGAGAATCACTGCGGGGCCGCTGCCGGTGCGGTCGGCACATCGGCGGGCTTTGTGGGAGCGGTCGGCCAATCGTCTTCGATGGCGAGGCCTGAAATTGTAGCCGCCGCCTTCCAGGCATCGCCCAATGCGCGGATGTATTCGAGATTCGCCTGAGCGACGGCGCGCTGAGCTTCAAGCACTCGCAGATATTCGAATTGCCCCCCTTGATACGCTTGCACGGAGAGTTGGTAGCCCTCTTTCGTACGGGGCAGAATCGCATCTCGATAACGTTCAGCTCGGCGGCGAGCAGAAGCGTAATCACGGATCGCCGTGCTGACACGGTCCGAAAGGTCGTTCTCGACACGTCCGATTTCCTGCATCGCCTGGCACAGGTCTGCTTCGGCCGAGCGGATGTTGCCTTGGTTACGGTTCCACAGCGGGATCGACGCGCTCACGCCGATGCGGAAGTCGTCCGACTTGTTTTGATTCTGACGCACATAGCCGGTGTCGATGCCGAGATTCGGGATCGGCTCGACCTGCGCCCGTTTGACGAGCAACTGTGCTCGCTGCACGCCCCACTGAGCGATCTGCAATTGCGGATGCACGGCCAACACATACGACTGAGTGCGATCAAGGTCATAGTCCGGCAGCGGCGCGGCGATGTCCCCCTCGACTTTGTGAATCGCCATTTGATTGACGCCGACGGTCGCCGCCAGTCGCTTGTACACACTGGGAAGTTCACGCTGCGACGATTCCAATTCTGCTCGCAGCCGTTCGGCTTCGACTTCCAGTTGGATCAAATCCAGCCGCGCGACTTGCCTGGCTTCGATCAGGCGGTTGGTCTGATCGACGGACTTCTCGGCGAGCTTGACCATCTCTTCGAGGATGTCCACGCGGCGTTGCAGCGCGAGCGCGTCGTAGTAGGCCACACGAATGTTGCCCAGCAGCGAATATCGTTCGGCGATCACCTCCCACGAGGCTTGATTCACTTCGCGCATCGCGGCCGCTTGACTGATTCGCAGCTTCCGCGCGGTGACGATTTGTTGATTGATGTTCGGCAGCGAGTTCACGCCCGACCGGCCCGCCTTGTCGAACAGTTCGTCCCACATCAGGCCCACGGTAGGATTCGGATACAGTCCCGCCTGCTCGGCTTTTCCGCGAGCGGATTCGACCGCGTACGACACCTTCGCCAAACGGGGATTTTGCTCCAGTGCCAGCGTGACCAGCGCGTCGAGTCGCTGCAACTCAACGGCCTGAGCATTCGCGTCCGACGCGACCGCCTTGAAATTTGGGACCAGCACGTCCTCTTCATACGGCATGACTGACTTCTGGGCCACGAGTGTGTCAGTCATGCTCAAACGGCTCGGTGCCACCCGCTTTATTTCGGAGGACGCAACCGTGACCTTTGGCTTGGAACCGCGCCACAGCCTCGGCCAATCGGCTCGCACGTCGTTCGAATCGGTAAGGATCGCCAATCCGATGGCGAGTCCAAACGTCGCGAGTCGCCCCGGATGACAAAGAGTTCCCATGATTGCCCCTCCCTGGGCAGCCGCGCAAGGCAACTTAATCGAATTTGTCGGACAGCCGAGCGGCAAGCTTGCGAAAAGTCTTCGCAAGCGGCACTGCCAACGCAGCTATTCCAGAGTCACAGGGGCGAGGGATTAGGGGCGAGGAGCGAGAAATGTACCCGCTTTCCTTGCCCCTAACCCCTACTCCTCGATGGCCGGCGGCTCTTTGCCTTCCTTAGAACCCGTCCAAGAACTGATTCGTGAAATAGACAGTCTGAAGTAGACTACCGGCGACTCCAAGGAAGGAGGCCGAACGATGGCAACGGAATTGGCGGTTCACGAGTGTGGCTGTGCGGCCTGTCGGTCGGGCGACCATGCGGATC